>NZ_FUKJ01000045.1 GCF_900163745.1 Crenothrix polyspora | reverse complement strand
TTGCACCGCAGCGAACAACACCGCTGCCGCCACTTGTTCGGTTAATTCCAGTATGCGCAAACAATCCCGTGCCGAAATTGTGCCCATGCTGACTTTATCCTGATTGTGGCATTCGGTGGAACGGGAAAACACACTAGCCGGCATAGTCAGTTTAAGTGCTTCGGCAGTCCAGGCGGAAACCGCAATTTGCACCGCTTTAAAACCGTGGTTAATCATCGCTTGATCGCTACTGGCACCGGATAAATTAGCCGGCAAACCGTGATTGAATTTAGGATCCATAAGCTGCGCCATTTGCCTATCCAGTAAATCAGCCAAATTGGCTACCGCTGTTTTCAAACTATCCATCGCAAAAGCGATATGTCCCCCGTAAAAATGGCCGCCATGCAAGATATGTTCATCTTCGGCATCAACAATAGGATTGTCGTTGGCGCTGTTCAGTTCATTTTCGATAAACTGGCGCAGCCACGGCAGAGAGTCTTCCAGCACACCAATAATATGTGGCGCACAGCGCAGCGAATAACGATCTTGCAAACGGGTATCGTTACGTGGCGCGGTTTCAGTAACTTGTAAGTCGGAGCGAATCCGTTCGGCAACCCGGTTTTGACCCGGATGGGGTTTAACCGAAAACAGCTTGGCATCAAAGTGATAAGCGTTACCGTTTAAGGCTACCGAGGCCAGGCTGGTGATACGTGTCGTTAATTGCGACAGGTATTTTGCGCGTTGGTAAGCAAGACAAGCCAAACCCGTCATGGCCGCTGTGCCGTTCATAATCGCCAGACCTTCCTTGGGTTTTAAGGTCAGCGGCTTGATGTTTAATGTCGAAAAAACAGTATGCGTTGCCTGTTGTTTGCCTTGATACAGTACATCACGTTCGCCAGCCAGAACCGCCGCCAAATAAGACAGCGGGGTTAAATCACCACTGGCACCTACGGAGCCTTCTTGTGGGATCAACGGTAGAATGTTTTGTGTTAATAAGATCGTCAGCTGCTGCAATAGTTTATAACGCACCCCGGAAAAGCCACGGGCAAGACTGGTTAAGCGTACGGCCAAAATAGCGCGTGTTTGCTGGGCATCAAAATGACTGCCCAGACCGCAGCCGTGAAAGGTATACAAGTTTCTGGGCAATTGTTCAACCAAATGCAACGGCACTGACACGGTACAGGAATCGCCATACCCTGTGGTCACTCCGTAGACAAAGCCTTGTTCTTTTAACAGCGTGTCTATGAATAATGCGCCTTTGTCGATGCGTTTAATAAATTCAGCATCAGTGCTTAGCTCAACCTGTGCGTGTTGCGAGGCTATCTGGCAGATGTCTTCAATGCTTAACGGCTGGCCATTGAAAACGACGGCGGGGTTATTTGTCGTCATCTGCCACACGCCAAAAATCAAAAAAATTGAACCATTGTAATGGTTCTTTCAGGCAGTACGTCTGTAGGCGTTCTGCATAATGTTGGATGATGTGCTGCATGGCCTGTTCGCGGGTTTTTCTGGGCAAGTTCAGCATATCGCTAAAGTGGTCGAAATAAATCACATGCTTATTGTGTTGTTTTAAACAGAATACCGTATAAACCGGACATTTTAGCAAAGCCGCCAAAATGAACGGCCCTTGTGGAAATGCCGCTGTAGCACCCAAGAAGTCAACGTTGCTGACACGTTGCTGGCTGCGCTGACTGCTGATGGGCGTGCGGTCTGCAGCAATAATAACCAGTTCACCGGCATCAATTTTCTCACTCAGAAGCATAGCAGTGGCGGCGGTAATGTTGGTAACCTGTATCAAATTTAACCGGCTGTTGTCGCTGGTCTTATTGAGCAGCTGGTTGAATTTTTCGGCATGTTTGGTATGGACCAGGACATTAATGTGGATGGTTTTGTCAAAATCAGCGACCACACGGCATACTTCAAGATTACCCAGATGTGAACCCAGCAATACCACACCTTGCCCGCACCGAAGTATAGCGACGAGTTCATCGCGGCCATAATACTGTACATCCGCTCGTAACAGCGTTCCAGACCAAGCGGCGAGTTTGTCGGTAATGGCATTGGCAAAACTGATAAAGTGCCGGTAGCTCCATAATAAACTGCTGTGCAGTTTTAATGACGGGGCAAAATCTGCCACTCTGTTCAGATAATCTTGACTGGCTTGTCGAGCTGACCGGTTAATCAACCAGTAATAAATGACTACGGGGTATAAAAACAATTGTAAAACCGTGCGGCCACACACCAAATAAACCCATAACAAAAAGCGCATGCCCCATACAAAGCTATGTTCTTGTACTTGCGCCCAGTGTGCTGAATTTTTCATATCCAGTGCCGCAGGATTAAACGCGGTATACGTATTAACATACCCAAGAACAATCGGGCATGGGTTTTTGAAATCAGGACATTATCCTGCCATAGCTTAAAATGGGACACACCGTCATAAGGGTAGTGTACTGCTGTTGGTAAATTGATAGCCTCAATGCCCTGCCAATACAAGCGCACGACAATATCAATATCATAATTCATACCTTGCCCTATTGATGTTGTGCTGATTAACTGATTCACAGCGGTCAACGGATACAAGCGAAAGCCGCACATGCCATCGGCTATTGCTAACGACCAGGTATTTATGGCAATCCACAAATTAGTAAATTTTCGCCCATACAAGCGATTTTTCGGCACCGATTCATCAAACACCGGCTGGCCTAATATCATCGCATCTGGGTGTAGTTGTCCAGCGTCAACAAAGCGCAGGATATCATCGGTATTATGCTGGCCATCAGCATCAATTTGTAGTGCATGGCTGTAACCTAGCTTTATGGCCATGTTGAAGCCATCTATAACCGCAGCGCCTTTGCCGCCGTTTTCTGTCCGGTTTAGCAGGGTAATCCAGTCAGCTTCCTGTTTAGCGCAGGCATCTAATACCGCTGAACAAGCACTTGAGCTGCCATCGTTAACAAGGATGGAGGGAACACGATAGTTTTTTATTCGCGCTATGACCTGAACAATCGCGTGTTCGTGATCATAAACAGGAATGATGATGCAGGGTTTCATGGTGGTCTCGTTTTGGCTGTGTAAATGAGTCTGCCCGAACTATACGCCACCTCACCTGAACCGAAGTTAAACAGCAGTTTATGAGTCGTTGTGTTCCAGTTAAGCAGCAACGTTAGCTCATTTCCCGGCTGAATGGGTTTTACAAATTTAATGACTTCCATCGTTAAAAACGGCTGTTCAAGGCTAAAAAACAAGCGACCGAAATACTCTGCCCAGCTTATTTGTACCACACCCGGCAAAATCGGGTAATCGGCAAAATGATCGGGAAAATAAATCAAGTCCTCAGGCACTTTGAGCGCTAATTCAACACCATTGGCGCTGATGTAAACGCTTTGCACTTGCGGTAATTTTTGATTATCTGTATTGAGCAACGTGTTTAGTATGTGCTGGTCAATTTTACCTTGTGATGTTAACGACATACCGTCCATAAACAGCCATTTTCTTGGCAGGACGACGGCATCAAACCATTGATGTAGCTGTGTGCGTAAGTGTTTAATGAAAGCGTTTCGGCCATGATTTTTAAGTTGTTCAAAACCGGCTTCAGTTAATACCAGGGCTGCGCCAATCACATCCCTGCTTTTAGCTAAAGGTACGGTAAACGCATCAGCTACCCCAGGAATGTCGATTAAATGTCGTTCCAGTTCAGATAAGGATAGACGTTTTTCTTCTATTTTAACGATGCGATCCAGTCGACCTTGCAAAATAAATCGGTCATCTTCTTGTAAGCTAATTTGATCCTCTAATTGAAAATCTCCCCCAGCCCCCTTTTTACAAAGAGAGGAGAAAAGAGAGCTTAGATAAGGCGAATGCAGCAACCATCTGTTGTTAACACAGCTTAAATGCATGCCATCAAATAGCTGCCAAAGCGGGTCATGTTGTCGCCAGGCAATACCGCCAGTTTCTGAACTACCGTAAATTTCAATCACCTGTTGTGCGCTATGTGTAGTAATTTGCTGTTTAGTAGATTCGTACAATACACCGCCAGAACTGAAAATAGCGGTTAATCTGGCAATACTCTGCCAAGGTGAATTCTGATCTAAACGCTTTAAATGCGCGGGACTGGCAACCCAGCAGGCGGCAATATCCTGACTGTTGTTAATCAGCGTTTCAGGGTTGATATAAATCGAACTGTGAAAACACCGGCCTGCCGAAAGTGGCCATAACACGCGAAACAGCAAGCCGTAAATATGCTGATGACTGACAGTGGCTAAAATTTCCGAATCACCCAGTAGCGATCCCCACTGCTTTTCCAGGTTAGCGATTTCGAGCTGGAACTGAATCAGACATTTTTCTATGGGTTTAGGTTGTCCGGTAGAACCGGAGGTGAAAATCACCAGACTGGTTTCTGTCAGGTTTAAGGGTGATAAAGGTAAATTAGAATAGTCTGTTGAGTTTAGATGATAATCAAACGGTTGCGCTGCATTCCAGTCGCCGATTAACTGGCAACCGTGTTGCAGAAGTTGCTGCGCGGTACCTGGGCGGTTATTACCCGCTATCCAGACTTGTTTGCCAGCATGGAACAACGCGAATAATAGCACGGCAAATGGATAGGCATCTTCCGTGTATACCGCATAACGCTCAAATGGCTGTATTTGCAGTTGTGTTACCCAGTATCGTACTGCTGCATTAAACGTATCGGCGTAAAAGTATTGCCGGTCATGGTAAGCAATTTTGCGGGTAGGATGTCTTTCTGTCAGTAAGCACCCTGACAGGGTGATAACGTTATCGGACATGTTTCTGGGTTTTTATCCTGACGATGTATTCGCCAACGAACAAGATGCCCATCAATAAATAAGCGATCAAACCATTATATAAACTCCAAATTTCTATGCTGCTCCAAAGTGCTGTCATTAATGCAAGACTGCCGTTGATAATGAAAAAACCGCACCAGATCTGGGTTACCCGACGTGTATAAATAACACCTTCGGGTGGCAAGTCGGGATGCTGGATTCTAGCCAGCCGTTCAATTAAGCTGGGTGGTGAAAACAATGTCCATGAAAAAAGCAGCAACATTGCCGCATTGGCGATGGCGGGATAAAACCGTAATGTCAGTATCTCATTGCTCCAGATGGCAAAACTAAAATAAACCATACCGACCAGTAACAGTGGGCTGCTCCAATGTTTAACAGAATAACTGGCAATCAGTCTGATGCCCAATAATGCGGCCAGAATGCCGGCTATTTTCCAGGGCTCTAAATAACGTATCCCGAAATAAACCGTAAACGGGTAAAGCATGGTTAATAGGCCGATGAGGCTGTTTATTAGTGTACGCATGTTAGATTGATAAGAGGATAGGCGGCAAAAAAACCTGACCCCTTTATTTGATTTAACAAGATAATTCAATAATTTCTGGTTTGCTAGCGAGTTCTGCAATAACCGTATCTAATTCTTGGGTAAAATTCGCCTCTATTGCTACCTCACCAATACTTTTTATCAGATCATGGTAAAAGTGTTCATCACCTGTGAGTCGATACCAAAAATCCTGGCCAATGATGACGGAATAGTGATATTGGCTGGTGATTCTCTTATAGTGACTGCTTAAATCGCGTTCTTCCCCATAAATAATACCCACGCATAAATCTGAATGGGTAACGCGTAAATTGTTGGTTCTGGATAAGTTAATAATGCTCGAAAAGTGCCCGGCAATGGTTTCAACATCGTCTTTGTTGATAGTATTCGGCCCTGATTTTAACTGGCAGTATTTTTTAAAACCATCTATCTGATCTATAAACTCAATATCGATACCATGAGTAGTGCTTCCAAATGATGACAGTACTTCTCCGGTAAATCTTTGAATATGGGTTCCAAAGGAAGTGGTAATAGATGTGCCTAAAATTCTGGGATAAATAAGTGCTTTAGCAATACTTTCAGGGTTTGAGTTACCCGTTAAAAAATTTGCCAGATAAATTGTTAAAAATGGATTGATATTAAATTCGGCAGGATTGGTTAGTTTTTTCGCATTGATAATATGTTGGCTGGCGATGCTGTTTTTAAACCATTGTTGTGCATTACGAAGTATCTGAGTTTTTTCGTTTTCCGTCATTATCTTTGTTCTCATATCAACATCGGGTATAATTTTAATAACCATGACCAATGTTGAGTAATGTTAAATGGAAAAATCCTATACGCTGTCTGAAGTGGCGCACTTACTTTCTGTTTCTAAAGAAACTCTCAGGCGTTGGGATGTTACAGGTAGGCTAGCGCCGATTCGTTTGCCTAATAATTATCGCAGATATACTTTAGAATCCTTGAAAAACTTCGAGGCTTCTAAGTTTTTATTTGATCCCTCAGAAGAAAACGAATTTCAGTTTCGGCCGATACGCCCATTTTCCGTGGTCGAATTATTTGCCGGTGCAGGAGGACTGGCTCTTGGTTTAGAAAAAGCAGGATTACACTGCCACACACTCAACGAACTGGATCATTGGGCTTGTGAAACGCTTAGGGCTAATAGACCTCATTGGCGAGTTATTGAAGGTGATGTTAGCCATGTTTCCTTTTCTGACCATCAAGGCAAAATTGATGTAGTCACAGGTGGATTTCCTTGCCAAGCCTTTAGTTACGCAGGTAAAAAAAGAGGTCTTGAGGATGCGAGAGGCACATTGTTTTACGAATTTGCAAGAGTAGTCAAAGAAATACAGCCATTAATTTGTGTGGGTGAAAATGTCCGTGGCTTATGTACGCATGATAACGGAAAAACATTAGCTGGCATGAAAGACATTTTGGATGATTTGGGTTATGACGTTATTCCGCCTCAAATATTAAAAGCTATTTTCTACCAGGTCCCCCAAAAAAGAGAGCGTTTACTATTAGTCGGTTTAAAAAAAGACCTAGGTCTTAAGTTTTCCTACCCAAAACCTCATAACGAGGTTTATTCATTAAAACATGCGTTAAAAGCAGGGCCGCTTTATGATTGCGATGTGCCCTTAGCTTCTGGACAGGCTTATCCACTCAGGAAACAACAAATCATGTCTATGGTTCCTGCCGGTGGTTATTGGCGGGATTTACCCTTGGATGTGCAGAAAGAATACATGCTAAAAAGCTTTTATTTGGGTGGCGGCAAAACAGGCATGGCAAGGCGAATACATTGGGATGAACCGTGTTTAACACTGACTACTTCACCAGCGCAAAAACAAACCGAGCGCTGTCATCCCGAAGAAACTCGGCCTTTTACGACCCGAGAATACGCAAGAATACAAACCTTCCCTGATGATTGGCAGTTTAAAGGTTCAATGAATCAAATTTATAAACAAATCGGTAACGCTGTTCCAGTCAATTTGGCTCACGCTATGGGCAAACAACTGATTAAAACCTTGAATGAATATTATATTGCCCAGGAATTAAGACAACGTTTTTATGATGATCCAAATTAACGCCTCAGTTATACAGTGCATCAACCATGCAACATGCTATAAACCGCCTCGACCACATCGCCAATAGTACGCGCAGATTTAAAATCTTCGGCCTTAACGGCTTTCCCAGTCATTTCCTTAAGCCGCACGATCATATCGACAGCATCAATGCTGTCAAAATCAAGATCTTCATACAAGCGTGCTTCCGGCTTAATCGCCTCGGCATTTATTTCAAACATTTCCACCATAATGGTTTTGATGGCGGCCAAAATTTCTTCACGAGTGTCCATCACAACATTAACCCTGTGCTGATTTGATGTAGTTAGCCAGCGTCGTAACCGAAGAAAAAATCTTCACCACGTCTTCTTTTTCAGCATCAATTTTTACATGGTATTTTTTACGGATAGCCAGCCCCAATTCCAGTGCATCGATTGAATCCAGTCCCAAACCGTCATTAAACAGCGGTGCGTCACTGTCTATATCGGCGACACTGATGTCTTCTAAATCCAGCGCATCAATGATTAATTGCTTTAATTCATTTTCCATAGTGTTTATAGCGTTCTCTTTGTTGGGTAAAATAATCCTGCAAGTACTGATTAAAGCGGCGTACAGCAATTGAGGCGGGCTGTATTCGGATAAACTTATCCAGGGCAATGTCTTCTCCTACATGCATTGCCAGATGAAAGCGGCGTTCAGGGATTTGATACCAGTGCTCGGCTTTGGTTAAGGTGCTGGGATAACACGAGAGGGTTACTGGCGTTACTATTTTATTGGCCTGTAATGCGATGACAGCAGCGCCCCGCTGAAAATGACAGGGTTTGCCCGACACCGAGCGCGTGCCTTCCGGAAAAATAATCATGGTGCCGCCGGACTGTAACCAAGCTACGCACTCGGCTATCATTTTTTCAGGATCGCCGTTACTAATATAGCCTGCATTTAAAATAGCACTGCGCATAAACGGGTTATGCCATAAACTTTCTTTGACAATGCAATTGGCTTGTTTGATCCAGCTGATTAAAAATACGACATCTATTAAAGTGGGATGATTGGCAATAATTAATTGTCCGGGGCGATTTAGTTTTTCCAGGCCGTTTATTTCATAAGTCATGATACCAATTTTGTGCATCAAACCGATGAAAAAATAAAAACTGTAATGGACAACGCGCTGGCCACGATTAACTTTTTGTAAGCGCGTGCCAGGCAAAATCGACAATATGGGAAAAACAACAAGCCATAATATTAAGCCGCCAACTCCAAAAATGAAAAAGCTAAAGCCGGTAGCAAAAAGTCGCCAGCAGTAGCTTAACTTTTGGATTATTTTTTGTGCCATGTCCAGCTGTGCCCTTGATTACCCAAACACAATGATCGTTCTTCAGCAACCAGAAATTTTATAAAAGCCAATAACTGTACAGGATGCTCACCATCATCACGGGATTGTGTGTTGCGGTACAATTGAAGAGGTACGCCGTTGCCGCTTAACGCAATTCTTAAAGCCAGTACACAAGGAAAACAGACATTAAGATTGAAAGGCGCAATCGGATAGAAATCGGCTAGGGGTTCGTCGTATAAGATCATCAGAACTTCATTTGCACCTTCATTCAACATCCCCAGCGCTTCTATAAAAGCAGGGGCAATGCCTTCCAATCCTGGGGCAAGCACGGTTATTTCCTGGCTATTGCCATAAGCAATAGAAAACAGCCCGGCAATCGCATTATGTACCGATAGACTGAATGCCGTAGGTGAAATTTCATCACCCGCCTGAATTGTTTTAAGCATGTCTAATGATTTGCATATTTCACCATGTGCGGAACTGAGCACTACAGGCAGATTTTTTCCGCTCTCAACACAGGGGGCGGCGACATTAAAAACTGCCCTAGCTAACGGTGTTAATCGGCGCTGTAGCATTTTTGGCACACATTCGGGTACAGCGGCATTGCCAGAAGTCATCAGCCTGTCATCACTAAAGTCTAGACCCGGAGTCCATGCGTTCCAGTTACACAAGATAAAATCTGACATTCCCATTCATCACATAAAATCCTTGCTGCATTAATTCATATAACATTTGAATCATTATTCAGTTCCCCGCTTTATTGATTGGGTTGTGCTGGCTCTTCAGTAGCTGATTTAAAAACCCTTTTTGTGCCCCTGCCTATGGCCTGGGCAGTATCCCGCGAGCCATGACCAATATCGGTAGTCACATTTTTTGTGGTATTACCGATTGATCTCCCCGCTTCTTTGAATTCAGCGCAGGCCGGTAATAGCAAAAAGCATAGCATCACAGATAAAGGTAAAAATTGTATAACTGTTTTCATTATGTCTCCTTAAGCGCTCTATAAAAGGTAGCGTTTGGTATAATCGACGAAGTCTTTTTGGCATGATAGTAAGCAAATCGGTGAAAGTCCACTGTGCATAAAAATCTGCTTGTCTTGCCTGTTTTCGCTAAACTTCATTCAGCTAGGATAAACGGGTAAATATCAGTTAAAACAAACCCGATGGTAAGTATTCACCTCCCCCTTTGAAAAAGGGGGATTGAGGGGGATTTATTTAAAAAATCTCCCCTAACCCCTCTTTTTGAAAGAGGGGGACTGAACGGTTACACCCGATATATTCATTAAGGTTAGCATAATCTTAAGCAATGGCACGAAGGCGGTTATTGCCAGTTAGGGTGTCACTGTCCGATGCAATAAAATAAGCCTATTCCATTCGATTGTTAAGATACGTTCTTAATAATCATAAGGCGGGTTACTGAAATTTAACATGGAAAATTGTCGAATGCATAAAGTCATCATTATAGGCGCTGGGCCTTCGGGCAGTATTGCCGGAGCGTTATTAAACAATCTGGGCTATCAAGTCACCATTCTGGAACGCCAGCAATTTCCGCGTTTCAGTATAGGCGAAAGCCTGTTGCCGCAATGTATGGAATTTATCAAGCAAGCGGGCATGATGGATGCAGTTGTCAATGCCGGTTTTCAGTTTAAAAACGGTGCGTCCTTTGTGTATCAAGATCAGCGTACAGAGTTTAATTTTGAAGAAAAATTTTCCGAAGGTATGGGGACGACATTTCAAGTTCAACGTGGCCGGTTTGATGAAATACTCGCCAATGAAGCCGCCCGAATGGGTGTTGATATTCGTTGGCAAATGGAAGTCACTGCTGTTGATTTTTCAGGTGACAAACCCAGGCTTGATGTGCGTGACGTAGAAGGCAACATCAGCCATCTTGAAGCCGATTTTGTTCTCGATGCCAGTGGTTTCGGGCGTATTTTGCCGCGTTTGCTGAATCTGGAATCGCCGTCTGGTTTTCCGGTCAGAAAAGCCTTGTTCGGCCATATTGAAGACCGTATTGATGATACGGGCTTTGACCGAAACAAAATATTAATTACCGTGCATCCTGAACATAAGGATGTCTGGTTTTGGTTGATTCCTTTCAGTAATGGTCGTAGCAGTATCGGCGTGGTGGCGGAAACGGATTTTTACCCGTCGTCGGACAGCAATGAAACCGTCTTGCAACGTCTTCTTAATCAGGATGACAACTTGCATAAGATACTGAAAAATGCTGTTTTTGATGACAAAATCAATGACATTACCGGTTATTCGGCTAATGTCAAAAGTTTGTATGGCAAAGGTTATGCGCTGCTCGGCAATGCCGGTGAATTTTTGGATCCGGTGTTTTCTTCCGGGGTAACCATTGCGATGAAATCGGCAAGTCTGGCCGCCGCAATATTAGATCGTCAATTTAAAGGTGAAAGCGTTGACTGGCAAACCGAGTATGCCACGCCCTTGCAACGCGGTGTCAATACCTTCCGCGTGTTTGTGGATGCCTGGTACGACGGGCGCTTTCAGGATGTGATTTTTCATGCCAAGCAGCAACCAGAAATCAAAGCCATGATTTCTTCAATACTGGCGGGTTACGCCTGGGATGAAGCGAATCCTTATGTCAGTAACGCCCGTTCCAGGTTGGATACATTGGTCGAATTATGCCGCGCGGGCTAGCGTTTTTAGCGTTATCGGCCTGTTTAAGCAGTTGTGCCATATTGCCGACATCCCATCATTCTGAACAAGAAGAGTTTATGCCGATGGCACAACCCATCGGCCCTGCGCGGCGGGTAGTACAGCAATTAACCGCTATCTGGCCAGGAAAGCAAGAAACCCTGCTGTGTGTTTTGGAATTGGATCAACAACACATTGCCATAGCAGGCTTAAGCAGTGACGGTATCAGTCTGTTTAATTTAAGTTATGACGGCAAAAAGCTGGTGCTGGATAAAAGCCCGTTGTTACCGGACAGCTTTTCTCCGGAATTGATCATTAAAGATTTACAACTGGCCTATTGGCCGGTATCGGAATTACAAAGGCTATTACCCCAGCAATGGCGCTTAGAAGCTGATAGTCGTCATCGCCGTTTGTATTTTAATAACGTATTGCGCGTTGATGTTAATTATCTACAGCCTGATGCAATCTGGCCTAAAACGGTGGAGCTGACCAATCATCGCTACCATTACCAGTTGCATATTAACACCGTCAGTTATGAATCTGTACCTGAATGATTTGGGGTTGTTGTGCGCTGTGGGTAATTCCAGGTCAGAAGTTTTGGCACGGTTGTTGGCGGGGGATCGTTCCGGTTTAATGGCAACGGATGAGTTTGGTATTCGTACGATTGTTGGGCAGGTGGCCAGCGAATTACCCGAAATTGAACCGTACTACAGTATTTACAACTGCCGCAATAATCGGCTGTTGCTGGCCGCGATAAGTCAGATCCGTGCAACAGTCAATGAGATGATTGTACGGTATGGGGCTGACCGTATCGGTGTCGTGCTGGGGACGAGCACTTCCGGGGTCAGAAGCACCGAGTTGGCATTGGCGTATCAGGCAAAATTCGGAACGTTACCCGAACAATTCCATTATAAGCAACAACAAATGGGCGCAGGGGCTGATTTTCTTGCCAATTATTTGGGTTTAACTGGTCCGGCTTATACTATTTCCACTGCGTGTTCGTCGAGCGGCAAGGCATTTGCCTCAGCGCGTCGGTTGATTAATCTGGATTTGTGCGATGCGGTTATTGTGGGAGGGGCGGACAGTTTATGCAGCCTGACCATTAACGGTTTTGCTGCGCTGGAATCTTTGAGTACCGGTTACTGTAAGCCATTTGGACGGCATCGTAACGGCATTAATATCGGCGAAGCAGCCAGTCTTTTTGTGTTGAGCAAACAACCAGGACCGGTGCAATTGTTAGGTATAGGCGCTAGCAGCGATGCTTATCACTTTTCTGCACCTGACCCTGCCGGTACTGCCGTTATTATCGCCATGCAAAAAGCTTTGTCCGATGCTGGCAAGCAGCCGGAAGAAGTTGATTATCTGAATTTGCACGGTACGGCCACGGTTTTAAACGATGCGATGGAAAGTAAAGCCGTCAATGCTTTATTCGGAAACCAGGTTGCAGCCAGTTCCAGCAAGGGTATGACGGGGCATACTTTGGGTGCGGCGGCAGCTTTGGAGTTGGGTTTTTGCTGGATGTTGCTGGCTGAAAATGAACAGGGCGCTTTAATTCCCAATATTAACGATGATGAACGGGATACTGGTTTAGCGCCGTTGCATCTGGTTAAAAAAGGCGAAAGCTTGGGGCGTAGTCTTCAGGTTTGTCAGAGTAATTCGTTTGCGTTTGGGGGTAATAATTTATCTATTGTGATTGCAAGGGCATAGCGTGCAGCTCTGGATAGGGCTTTGGAATCTGGGATCCCATTCCTGTATTACGTTACACTTCATACAGGCTACTCATTTCACTTTAACCTGCTTGGCTGCAGCAATCATCTTGACGGTGTCCCCATTAAATCCTACTATCAAATAATACTTTAATAAAATAGTAAGGCATTGATATGCAACAAACGACATTAACCAGTAAAGGTCAAGTTACCATTCCAAAAAATATAAGGGATTACATTGGGTTACATGCTGGTGATAAAATTGAGTTTGTTATCACTGAAAAAAATGAAGTAATGCTGAGAGCCATTACTAAAAAAGTCGATGACATGTTTGGCGCTCTGTATAAACCAGGTAGAAGCCCTGTAAGCATTGAAGATATGAATGCGGCAATTGCGCAAAAAATCCGGAAAGATTTTCAATGATGGCACTGGACACCAATGTTCTGGTACGTTTTTTGGTAAAAGACGACGATAAGCAGGCGCAACTGGTTTATCAGCTTTTTAAGCAATCTGAAGAAAAGCAGGAAACCTTGTTTGTGCCGTTATTGGTTGTTTTGGAAACTATTTGGGTGTTGCAATCCGTTTACGATATAGCGGATACAGACATTGTTTTGGCTATTAATGATCTTTTGCTGATGCCGGTGTTGAAGTTTGAAGCACAATCAGCCATTCAGGGTTTTATTGTTTCGGCACGCGAAGTAAAGTTTGATCTTGCTGATCTATTAATTGCCCATTCAGCAAAAGCCTTTAATTGCCAAAGTGTTTTTACGTTTGACAAAAAAGCCGCATCATTCAAGTATTTTCAGTTATTAGGCGCATAAAGTCCGGTAAGTTGAGTTGCCAACAGCCAATAACCTGATTTTGTACGACAGCATGATTGTCAGTTCTGCGCTTGAGTCCGGTTGTAGTGTGTTGTAGTCGGAAGATATGCAGCATGGCCAGGAAATTGATACGCAGTTGGTGATTGCTAACCCGTTTCTGAATTAATCAAGTATCAAGTAGACTCCAGGCTTTCAGAATTCCGAAGCTCTAATCACTGCTAGCTTGGAGCATATACCGTTCCATTTAAAAATGGGTATCGAGTGTACTGGATTTAAATTTTTATAGATGTGAAATAATTCACAGACAATCAGTGTAAATACCTTTACACTTACCCGCATTTTAATGTTTCAGTCTGTAGCTTTCTTTTCAATAAATTTGGCACTCTTTGGTTGAAGTTTTAGATTTCGGTTTTTTTCGTGAGCCTTTGTGGTTGAGAAACCGGCTAAATGTGAACCTGAACGGGAGCTTAAAACGGGGATAAATCAGTGTAATTCTAGTTGCATAGAATGCGTGAAGTGCTTATTTACTTGTACCTCAGCATATTCTATGGCACTAAAAGGTAATTTATGTCATCAGCCACTGTTTTTTTTAATTCAATTGTCAAACCAACAGTTGAAGAGTTTATAGCTTCTCCGCTGAATATACGTCGTGGATTGTTATCAGCCATTGTTCTAAACCAAATGACGGATTATTGGACAATAGAAAAAGGATGTAATTTAAAGAATTATCGAAATCAGCTATCGAAGAATAACCCCGACTATTCTTTTGTTAATGATGTTGCTGATGCCACTAAACATGCACAGTTGACTAACAAATCGCGCCAAGTTCACGATAGCAGTCAAGTGACAAGAACTCCTGGCTTATTTGATGCTCCGTTTGGTTACGGATTTTTCGCTGAGGCTTGTATAGTTTTTGCGATACTTAACGATGGCACAGAAAAACCTTTATTACCAGCAGTAGAGTCGGTGCTGAAAATGTGGGAAGAAATCCTAAGAAGCTGTTTGGAAACTCCAAGCTAAAGCCACGAGTGGCATGGCTTAGCGAGTCAAATTTAGATTTCCATTGAAACAATGAGCAAAGCCTTGATCTATCTGGCTTGCATTCAGAGTTTCCAAACAGCCTCTTAGAGAAGATGATTGGTCATTTATAATAAAATTAAATGCATTATTTGAGGCAGCCTGCACGCAGGTTCTTGTAAATAAACTTAATGCTCCTAGCTTAGAAGATTCACTTTCTGAACTTGACCTATTGAATAGCAAATTTGGCAAAGTTGTCCTTTTGCGAAAATTAGGAGTCATTGACAAAAATCAGGCATCGGCAATTAGGGCATTAGGTGAATTAAGAAATAAGCTAGCGCACAAAATTAGTAACAGTAATTTTACCTTTGCAACATATATACAAACTCTAGACAATCAGCAATTAGAAAACATGACCAATAATTTTGGCTGTGGTATTCATGAGACAATAACTGTTGCAGAAGTCGTTATGTCAAGAAGAGAGTATGTATTGGCCAGTCCTAAAAAGGCACTGTTTTTAACGGCAAATTCAATTCTCGCGCACTTGCATAATCAAATTCAAACATAGCAGAATTTAAGTGAAACCTAACGAGTAAGGTTAGATTGTCTGAGCGTAGCGAACGGCAATTTGAACATTTCAAGTAACGGGGCTTGCTACGGTTTGGTTGTTAATCGCTTACAAAAAAGCAAAATTTGATAATCTTCCAACATCATTTTTGGCCGAGCTGAAAAAAGAGGTAGAAAATGCTCTCTGAAATGGAACAATTCCAGCAAGATTTACTTGAATCTGTTAAACAAATGAATCGAGGTGTAGCGACAAGAGTCAGTCGTGTAACTATGACTGATGCTGCACAAGCAAGGTCTTTTGTTGGCCTTTCGCAAGTTGAATTTGCAAAGTTACTTGGCGTATCGCCACGCACATTACAGGATTGGGAGCAAGGAAGACGCGAACCGACCGGTGCTGCTTTAAACAAAAAATGCTAGGTATTTGTACTATTATGGCTTCGTATCCGGCTAATGTGACAAAACACATAAGCATTTTTTTGCCACCTATTTTTTTAGTGGCCAAATACTTAAAAAAAATGGTATCGTTACTGGGTTTGACATAAAACACAGACCTAACAACATACTAGGAGACAACATAACATGTCAGTAGCAAACGTATTAAATATGATGAAAGAAAACGACATCAAATATGTCGATTTCCGTTTTTGCGATACCCGTGGCAAAGAGCAACACGTTACTTTCCCAGCACACAGCATTGATGAAGATACCTTTGAAGATGGCAACATGTTCGACGGCTCTTCAATTGCTGGCTGGAAACATATTAACGAATCAGACATGATCCTCATGCCTGATCCAAGCACTGCTGTTATCGATCCTTTCTACGATGACAACACATTAATCTTGCGTTGCGACATTATTGAGCCTAAAAACATGCAAGGCTACGAGCGCGACCCGCGTTCTTTGGCTAAACGTGCAGAAGCCTACTTGCAATCAACCGGCATTGCTGATGCGGCTTATTTTGGCCCAGAAAACGAATTCTTTATTTTCGATGACATTCGCTGGGGCAGCGACATGAGCGGCTCTTTCTTCAAAATTGATTCTGAAGAAGCGGGCTGGAACTCAGAAAAAGTTTATGCTGACGGTAACATCGGTCATCGTCCAGGTGTTAAAGGCGGTTATTTCCCAGTACCACCGGTTGATTCATTCCAAGACATGCGTTCTTCCATGTGTTCTACCCTCGAAGAAATGGGCATGATGACTGAAGTGCATCATCATGAAGTTGCAACTGCTGGACAATGCGAAATCGGCGTTAAATTCAACACACTGGTTAAAAAAGCCGACGAAGTGTTAGGTCTGAAATACGTTGTTGCTAACATCGCTCATGCTTACGGCAAGACAGCCACCTTTATGCCTAAACCTATGGTTGGCGATAACGGTAGCGGTATGCACGTACACCAATCGTTGTTTAAAGGCGGCGCTAACCTGTTTACTGGTGATTTGTACGGTGGCTTGTCAGAAACTGCGTTGTACTACATCGGCGGTATCATCAAGCACGCTAAAGCCCTTAACGCTTTCACCAACGCCTCAACCAACAGCTACAAGCGTTTGGTTCCAGGCTTTGAAGCCCCTGTTATGCTGGCTTATTCTGCCCGTAACCGTTCTGCATCTATTCGTATTCCTTTTGTTAAAAATCCAAAAGGCCGTCGTATTGAAGTGCGTTTCCCTGATTCAACCGCAAACCCTTATTTGGCGTTCGCAGCCATGATGATGGCTGGTCTGGATGGCATTCAAAACAAAATCCATCCTGGCGATGCAATGGATAAAGACTTGTATGATTTGCCTGCTGAAGAAGCAAACGCAATCCCGCAAGTGTGCCATTCATTTGACCAAGCGCTAGACGCATTAGATAACGACCGTGAGTTTTTAACACGCGGCGGTGTTTTCACTGATGATGTGATCGACGGTTACATCGAACTGAAAATGCAAGAAGTTACCCGTTTGCGTATGAGTACACATCCAGTTGAGTTTGATATGTACTACAGCTTGTAAGATTCGACACGGTTTCAGACTGTCCTAGACTGTCCCAAACTTTCAAATAAACCCGCTATTTTTCTGACTTAGCGGGTTTTTTTATGCCTAGACTGCCCCAATAAAAACCATTGAAGTCCATTATTTACGCCCCCCCCCCTTTTTTAAATATCCTGCAGAATTGTCAAATAATACAAAAACAGGGGACAAAGACATGGTGCTATGAATTCAGGATCACCGGTAAAAAGGCTTATGGTCTATTTCTACACAGTGATTTCCGTTACCCTGTGATGCTAAATAAATGTATGCAGATTCTGCCTGAATTAAGCCTCGCAGTTAATGGCTTCAATAGTATACAAGCCCATGCCAAATGTGGTTTTGTTGCCAATATGCAGCCATTGTCCTGCCTGAATCATCGGTAAAAATATCGATAAGTCACCTGTTAAAGTTAACCGCCCTAATACGCCATCAAAACGCATTTTTTGTTGCTGGCGATTGGAATACCGTTGCCATTGGCACCACGTAAAATTGCTAGTGCATATTATTTGCTGTGCAAGCTCTGCAAGTTGGGAAAAATTCGGTGGCTGATAATCGTGTCCGTAAAACTCTTGTAATAAGTAATAGCGTCGGATTAATGCCAGCAAGAAATCTTTAGCGGTCATGTCATGGCCTAGCACTTTACCTTGCTTTTGAATATGTAGGGGTGTGGTAAAGTTCAGTGTTAGTGCGTTTTGAGTAGCTAAGGGTGGTGGCGTAGATAGCGCATGGGGTTGGACGGCATTATCACAAGCGTAGTCATAAATGATTTGCGGTTTATCGGAGGCTAACACCACGGTCATTAATCGCGCTGTACTATTAAATCTACCCACACCGGACGCAAAAGCTTTTTGCCATGCAAATATAATCAACGGTAATTGAGCTATCGCCTGCCCCATTAATACCATAGAAAAACTTAACATTTCACCCGCTTGATACACTTTACTGCCTAAGGGCGGCGGCTCAATTAAATATGGGCTAGGTATTTGACTAAAATTTTGTAGCTGATGCTGTACAGGCGGCGGCATTTCAAACACCGTGGTATAAGGGCAAGAACGATATAACGGGCAATCCGAGCAGACTTTCATTTTAGTCATACAACTAAGTTGCCGTAAGGCCTTGCCAAATACCCCGCGCAATAATGAACCTGAATAAAAATCCAAACGTAGCGGGGTTTCCAGGATAAAATTAAATTGGTAACGCTGGAAGGTGAGTTCGTTCATGCGGATTAGGCTAGGGTTTTGAGTTGGTCTTTGAGTTTTTTGGGTTTGCCCCAAAAAGTGCAAAGTTCGTTACCAATGGTTAATAAGGCTTGTTTGTCTGTATTGTTCCAGTCGCTGGCTTGGTTGATAGTTTGAGTCATTAATTGCCGTAGTGTGCCGTTGGGTTCAGGTATTTTGGTTTTGGCAAGATCGCATTGTTGTTTCAGTTCAAATACAGCTTTTTGTGGCTCAGTCATGCTTGCCAATTGTGCGGCTTTTTCGGTTTGGGCTTGTTGTTCACGGCGTTGTTGTTCGGCAACTTCAACGGCTTGTTGCTCTTTTTGTGCTTGTTTTTGCTGTTCTTGGGCTAAAAATTCGGCACGTTGTTTGGCTAAAGCTTGCAATGTTGCCTGGCGTGCATAATCAGGCGCGGCTTGGGCTTTTAAAAAGGCGTGGGTTTTGTCTAACACGAAATCATCTATTTCAACGATGACCCAACCAAAGGGTAATAAGTCATGTTGTTGGTCTTTGTGATTTGCTGCTAACCAAATTGTTGTTGTTTTAGGCAAATATTTAGGTGGATTGTTTTTCCCTTCCGCATCCTTACCTTGCATGATTTTGATATGACGCACACCATTTAATGTGTTACTTTCCGCACCGCCATGTTGCCCGATACGCAATAAAAACGCGTGTTGATTTTTTAAAGCCTCGCCTAGTTCGTTTAGTAATAACTTTTCTAAACCATTTGCCCAGCCAACATTGACGTATTTAAGCTGTTGCAACATTTCCAACTCTTTTTCCAATTGTGGCAAAAAGAAATCATTACACGACTTTATAATGTCACGATCTGTCCAGCGATAAGCTAATTCTTTATCGGCAAAGAAATCAACATCAAAAGTTAAAGCACGGCTACGGTTGGTAGGAAGGCATTCTAAGAGTTGATACAATCCTTTGGTTTCTGCCATTGATTTTTTATCGGTGGCTTTGTTTTTGCGATTAACCGCAAAACGAATTTCTGCCGAATTCAAATTGTCGGTGTGCGAATAACTTGCATCGCTGATTTTTAATAAGCGTAACGGATCACCTTTTATGCCTTTTTCTGGATTATCCGAAATAGCTTGATAACCCAAGACCTGTTTTTGCAATTTGTCGCCTTCTCCACGGGGGGCATCTCTGCTTTCTTCTAATCTAATAGGTAAAGGATCGCCATCATTCAATGCATTCAACAACGCAGTACGAATTGCACCTTTAATAGAACTGCCTGCAAAATAAGGCGTTTGGTTATAAGGATTAAACGCATGACGGGCAATGGCAAGCTGGTTATTAACGTTGCGTCCATTACCTTCACGTTGCGATGTTTTGCCAATACGGGATAAGTAAAAATTTTCTAATTCTTTGGATAAAGGTACAGAGTGCGTAGCGTAAAACTGTAATTTATCTTTTTTGCCATGAATAAACTCCTGTAACTTCTTAATACCGCTGTCGTTTCTGTCGTTTTGCTCTTCAGCGATTTTTGCTAAGGCATTTTTTTCAGCAGATGACAAAGCCGCAAGCAAACCCTCTTCGGAAAAATGATGTAACAAACCGTCATCGATCACATAGTTAGTCGGATAATAATCTTCACCACAACCAATATGCACAGGGCTTAAAGTTGAAATGGTGCAGCGCGTGGTTTTCATAAATGGCTTAATCATGATGCACCTCTAAACGAACAGGATAAACAGGGGCGTAACCTTGATGTACGGTAGCAGTAATTGTTTTAGAAACACCTGTGATGCCACTGCCTGTAAAACCTTGCAGGCTGTTGCCTTCTTTAGGCGTTAAAATCGCGCCTGTTGCCGTCATTAATACAGGATTTTTAAATACGCCGCCGCTTTGATGTACAGCTATATCACCGTGTCGTCCAAAGCGCGTTAGAATTTGATAATAGCAACGCTGAGAATGCCAGCTTAAGCCTTGTGGGGTACATGGGGCTAAAGTAAGCCACGCATTGGGTTGGTCTACGGTTTTAGGTGCTGGGGAGTCGGTTAGTGCAATTTCAAATTTACCCAAGCCACAACTGGCTTCTTTGCCGTAACCGTGTAGACCTATCCAGTTTAATGCTTCAAGTAAATCATCACTGCTTAGGCGGTCGGTATCCAACTCGATAATTAGCGTCAGTTTAATATCGGGGTGATACCAAAAAGTTTGTCGTTGAAACGGTGAAAAAACACCTTCATCGCCGCCTGTTGTCCCTGTTTTACGATTTAAGCTGTTATGGTCTTGCGGTTTATCGTTAATCAAATAGCGCGGCTTTTTGTTTTTACTTTTATTATCCCTTTTTACATCATCAGAAAGAAAAGTATCAACCATTTCCTGTTCAGTTTTTGCCAGTGTTGCCCATTCATTCAACGGCTTGGTTAAAACCGATTCAGGAAACCATTTTTTGCCTTTTTGTTCTTTGCCTTTTTGTTCTTTGCGTTGTTTGGTATCGCTGGTTTCAAAACCTAATGGTTCAGTTGGTAAAGTTGGACGTGGTAAAAAACCTTGTGGCATTGCATCGGAGATAACCATAAACGGCTTATTTTCAGTATAACCCGCTAACAAGGCCGTTAATTTTTCTGTACCCAATAAATGCCGTATTGCCCAGCAACATTGCCCAAATAAAGTATCGCCAGCCAAAGGTGTGGCAAACGCCGTTTTGGGTGTGAGTGTGAAAATAAGCCGTTGCATTACGCCGCCTTGAAAGGGTCGATTGCCTCTAAACGGGCTTGTAAATCCGCATCATCCAGTTTAAATTTGATTTTGCCGTAACCGCGTGAACCAGAACCACCAATGCCATCGAGTTCCAATAATTTCAAACCTGCCAACACGGTATCAATAAAGCTGTATTCATTGTCAGCAAGAATTTTCATGCCTAATTTAAAATCAAAGATTGCATCAGCGGGAACACGTTCCGTTTGACGTGGGTTGTCGGCTGTACCTGTTATGCGATTAATGGTGTTTTCGCTTTTGGCTTCAGTATAAAGTTGATTGCTGTCTCGCACATTTTTAGCCCAGCTTTCATTCAAAGCACAATCCCAAAACGATAAACGAGTAATGCCGATTTCTTCGGCTTTCGCATCATTTTTAGTATCACCTGCCGCACCGAATAAGCGAATGAGTGTTTCGGCGTGCTGTTTTTTATCACCCGTTAATTTGCCTAACAAATCGATAGAAACAGGTTTACCCCCGCTGTCACCGACTAAACCTGCACGCCATTCCAGCAAGCTACGCATTTTGCCTTTTAAACTTGAACCAGGAATATAGGGCTGTTGGGTATGCGGGTGTTTAATCACTCCGTTGTCTATACCACCGATATGAACTTCTTCGTTACCTGCACCGATATGTAAACCTGTGATTAACTGAATTTGCCCAGTGATTTGGTTAATTGCTTTGAGTTGCATGATGTTTTCCTAATTCGTTATTTGGGTTGATACATTTTGTAAAAGCCCATGAAGGCTTCAAAAAAACGTTTGCAGGTTTCAAAGGTCTTTTTGTCCGCTGTAACTTGGTTTAAACAATAGCGCATTAAGTCCACGAAATTTTGGTCAACTAAATCACGTCCTTTAGCATAAGCCACTTTGGCATTAAGCATTTTTATCAGCGGCAAATATTCAGCATAGTTATTTGGGTTTTGTTTGATTTTCTGATCCCACATACAGATTTCATCGTAGTATTTGCGTAACTGTGTTGATTTATTGCCTTTTTTGTTTTGGGCAATACATTCCGCTGTTTCTCTGGCGACTTCATCAAATAAATCAGATTTGATTTCTGCAAATTGAATAGGTTTTAAATTTAAGGGAATGGATGGTGCGTATTCTCTTGGTGCAGAACGTTGATATTCACTCATGACTCTCTCCGTGTTTGTTCTCTGTGTTGATAAAGATAAGCGTGTAAAGCAATGAGATAACCACTGCCAAATTCTTTAATGCCTTTTTCGCCAATATCAGTCACTAATTCGATACAGGCACGTTTTTTCTGATTAGCATCTAAACCGCGTTTATTTGCCAGTAGTCGATAAGTTCGGTAATACAATTGCGAACGCCACAGTGAGTTTTCAGGTTTATTTTTATCTGCCGCCATGTCGGTTAAACGCAATAAGCCATAAACATACGCGGTTGAAAGTTGGTGTTGTTCCTGCAACGCTTCCAAATGTTCGGTAGCATTGTGTTCAGTAACAAATAAACGATTAAAGTCAATCCAACTCACGGTTTCCCCAAAACAAGTGACGGCATTTTTAGTACTTTTAATAATTCCTTTATCATCAAATTCTTTATAAGCCTTGGCGTGCTCTAAAGCCTCCTCTCCCATCACAGCGAGTTGATGAATTGGAATTTTTGGTTTAGTAACGCTTAAGCCTGCTGAGAAATGAATGGTTGAATTATTCGCCACATAACGGTTGAATTCGGTTCTTAGTTCAGCGGCTAAACGCATTAACTGTTTCCATGAGCCTAACAGAAAGAAATCATCGCCACCTGCAAACACAATGTAAGTATTGGGGTATTTTCTTTGGCACAAATAAGGTAAATACACCGCAAAAAAGTTATTCACCTGCCGCGATAACGCCGCCATTTTTGCAAAAGTCGGTTTTTCTAAACCGTTTTGAAACAAATCACCTAAATTATCAATATCGCCTTTTAATACCGCTAAGACGCGAATACCCATCCATTTTTCACCGTCAGGCGTTAAATCTTCGCAAGCCAGATAATTCAAGGTTTTAGGTGCATTAATGTTGACCTCATCATCAATGTCACAGTTTTTATATTTTGGTTGTTCCCATTCGTTAATATCTTGGAAATACGGCACATAACCGCTGATATTGCGTCGCGCATAACCATTCCATAAGGCTTGCTCTTTGTTAGTAGCAGCGGGGCTAAAATCAAATACGCGGCGAATATTGCCGTTATCAACTTCTCTGCCAAATTTACCGCTATCTTCCTCTGAACCAGTAAATTGGATGCTATAACCGAATAATGGAATTGTTAAGCTATCCAAACCTGTCAACGGTTCACGAACAATCAACAAGCGTTTTTGTTTCACTAGCCAAGTACCGATGTTGATTTGATCCTGTGCCAAATCGCCAAGCTTATTTTTTCCAGTTGCAGGGGCTTTGTCATTGACAGCACACACGCCAAAATCTGCATTAAAACTGCTTAGATAATTTCCAAACACCGCAGATGCGGCACTGTCACCGCACAAATCAAAATGCGCATATTTACTGCGCTCTAATTTTGAATGCAGCCGTGTCATTAAAGCCTTAAAACCGAGTTTTTCTTTACTACAAACAAAATCTTCACAGGTTGCCGCTTCCCACGCTAAACCTAAGCCAGACTGCCCATAACTGTGCGCTAGAAACCAATTGTTAAAGGTTTGTTGTACCTTTTTTAGTGCGTCTTTAGTTGCATCGGTATTCGGAGCAACGATTAAAAATTTACCTGCCGCGTTAATGATTTGACTGGTAGAAGGTAAAGCTAATGCTTCCAATACCGCGAGTGCCGCGCATTCAGTAATCAGTGACACATAAAACGACCGACCGCGTAATAACTTCGCGGCTTTTTTAGTGCTGTCGCCACCTTGAGCAAAGATGAAGTTTTGAATGCCAAAAAAATCACCTTGAATCAGCAATAATTTTTCTTCGTTCCAATCTAAACGCTCCCGCATTTGTACAGTTGCTTTTTGTTTATCATCATCACGGTCTTCATGATAACGCCACAACGCCACCGCTAATGCAGCAACCGCTTTGGAATGGTCATACAGTGATACATCGGGTTTTGCACCGAAAGCAGTCGCCGAAGGAATGCTGTGTGTATAGGTTTGCCAGCAACTATCAAAATGATCCAACCAGAGTGGTAACGCTTGACGGTGTGAGGCCGGAATGTCTTGTAAGCCAGTTTTAAATGCCTCCCACAGTGTTAAATATTCGGCTTGCGCTGCCTTATCGTCTTTAGCTTCGTAGCCTTGAGCAAGTACAGGAAAAATAGACGCGGGGCTTAAGGGTTTTAATGGATAACGGTATTTAAAATCGGCACTTTCTTTTTTGATTGGCTGGTGGATTTGCTCAAACAAAGGCAATTGCCGACTGGTGTAATGGTTTTGCTCTTCCGCCTTGTTGTATTTTTCAAAGGCTTCACGCTCAAAACCAGACGCAACGCGATCAGCCGTGGCAATAATCCACTGTAAAAATGTATCAGGTTTATGATGCGCGGCGGCGGCATTGATGAGTGAATCATCCACGTTAGTGGTTTTCCAACTGCCGAAGGGATAAACATTCTTACCCACTAGATTAGGGGCATGTTTTTCCAGTATATCCACTGCCATGCCTGTATAAGCGGCATGTTTATGGGTATAGAATTTTCGTCCTTCATCTTCGCGTTGCGGACAATAAAGCTGCTGGTTAATGTCTATTTCTTCTTGTTTAATCGGCAGTTTCGCACGTTCGGCAAATTTACCGATGTCATGCAGAAAAGCGGCTAACGCCACACGGCTAGAAGCCTGTAGCAATTCATCATGGCTCATTTTAATTCCTTGGGTAACAAGCTGTTAAATAAACGACTCAATTCTGCGTGTAAATTGTCCTTACTGCTTAAAGCACGTTGTACTTCAGCCATATCACTGCGCGTACCATGTGCTAAGGCATTACGCAGATTGTTTAATAGCTTGTAGTCATTATTCTTCTTTAGCGACTCTTTGATTTGTTGGCGATGTTCATAATTTTGTGGGTCTAAACGCGGTACGCGTTTATCTTGTTGGACGAGCCAAGTGATATAAGCCTCATAACCTAATGCTGCTGCGCGTAAATAATCGCCTTGTTGCAAATAAAAACATGCGTTGCTACGTTGCCTTAGATACAAGTTATCTTCTTTATGCCAGGCAATACGGTCTTTTAAGCTGTCTTCAAATAACGCGCCGATGCCTGTTAAACCGTTTTTAGTCGCGGCGGTAAATTTTTTTAACGGGGCGCGGGCATTGGGGATATTGAGAGTATTTTCAAAAAACGCCGCTTCCTCCAGGCATTGGGCCGTTTCTTGTGCCATGCCATCTTGTTGCAAAAGCGTTGAAAACGGCGCGAGATTGCCGGTTTTATTGAAACCATCCAAAGCATTTAGCCATGCGGCAATGTTTAACAAGCCGTTTAACTGCATCACAGGGGTTAAATCGTCTTTGGTTCTATCCAATGCACCGTAATAAATATTTTTGATACTGACATCACGAGCGGTTTGTAAATACATTGCACTGAGCAAGCCCAGCATCGGCAAATGCCGTAAACCATGTGTGAGGTCTAACGAAACGGTATCACCTGATTGAATAGCAGCTGCCATAATTTGCAGGATTTCAACCTGTTGTGTAATGTCATCCCCATAAGGAATGCGTTTTAACTGGCACTCGACTTTTAAGGCCTCGCCAGCGGGAATAGCAAAATCATCAAGCTGTGCCTGGGTAACTGAATCGTCTTCTACCGCTTCGCTTAGGGCTGCCCATTGGTCATGATTATCGTCACATAACACATCCCACATACTGCCGGATGTCCCTAGCATCACCAAACGCTCTGGCTGAATATGTTTATTTAGTGCGAAACTAAAAAAACGTGCTGTTTCTTGAGAGCCATCCGCAAAGCAATAATTGGCTTGCCGGTATTGCCCGTCTTTTTTTGGAGATTTGCCTAAAAAGCTGATGAGGATATGTGTCATTGCGTAAGCTCGGTGTATAAATTGTTGAGTATTAAAGCACACTATAAGTAAGCCAAAGCCTACAAATTTATTTTGCCGATTAGCCCCTATCATGAAGGGTAAAAATCGGCTTCAAATTCCACTCCCCCAACTTTAACTTTTACATTTTTGCTACGTGTTACCATCGTATAAGCTAGAGCACCACCTAACAACAGCGCTACTCCAACCGCAGCAAAGGCCGCAGGATTGGAACTTAATAACTTCCCCCCTGCCTTCATAACGCTATCCATTTCATCGCTTATGTCTTGGCTCATATTCATCTCGTGTAAACTTGTGGAAACAGAAGTTGGCTTTATCGGACACCAATAAAGGTATTACGCGCCACGTTGCCGATGGTATTAGTTGTGGTTAAGTCCACTGTGCCACCAATAAGACCTCCCAGAATGCTGCCTTGGTGTTTTGCCAGCGGATCAGTGAATCCGCTTTATCGTGCAAGGAACCACTGCCTTTAAGGTAGTCATTCGCCATGTCTTCAGCAGAATCAAAACCTGCCCCACCCTTAACGGCCTGTTCATAAGTCCAGTTAAGTGCCTGCATAAGCTTGCTTTCTGATAATTCGTTTGCCATATTGATTTTCGTGTGATGAAGAACAAGCTGATAATTTACTGCGGATTTTGCTTGAAGTCCGTTTTGGCAATTTTGTTATAAATCACGTAGCCATTGCGCGTGCTCTTGCGGACAGCGGGGTCTTTAATAAAGGGGGTAAGGATTCCTCATGTCACTTAAGTTTTGTCAGCAAGGCCAGTTCAAAAGGTGTTGCCATCATTTCGTGATGATTTAACACCTTGCCTTCTGGCAGGCGTTGCAATAAGCGTAAGATTAAGGCTCGATCACCGGCTTCCATGGTAATGGCGATACGGTTAACGGGAATATCCATCGCCAGTAATCGCGCTAGCATCTCTGCACTGGCGGCATGGCCAATGGCCGAAGTGAAACCCTCACGCAATAGCTTACGGGTTTTATCTATTGACAAGGGGCCTTCGAAGCGCCAGTCACCGTAGCTGGTTAATATGGGCGCATTTATAATAAATAGGGTCATGGTTTTAGCTTATATAGGATTTCTAATAGCGGAAGCACAATAACGCGCTGAGCCCTTCGGCCCAAGCCCTGTACAGCCAAAGTATACTGTGGCGTGCCCTACGTTAATGCAACAACAAATTTGTCAAAGCAGTTTTACGGCTAAAAGCAGCGTTAAATACCCGGCATACTAAATCACCCGCACAGGCTGGACATGAGAACGCTGATTGTAGACAAGGAAAGCTCTGAACTACGCTATCAAGGCCTTAACCTGACCGTGTATTGTGCGGGCAAGCGGGTGAATAGCGTGGCCATTAAACAGCTGGAGCGCGTTATTGTATCGCCGCATGTGATTATTACCGCCGGGGTTTTAGGGGTGATTGCAGAACAGCATTTGTCGTTATTAGTGTTAAATGCCCGTCTGCCGCAACGCACCGCCCAATTAGCCAATGATTATAGCGGTGATATAGAACGGCGATTATTGCAATATCGCGTCTGTACACAACAGCCGGAATTTTGTTTACAAGCCGCTATTCGTCTGGTTATTTTAAAAATTGAACGGCAACGCACCGTATTACAACGCGCGTTAGCCAAACGCCCTGAGTTAAACCATGATCTCACGCACGCTGTACAGCAACTCACTGCGCTACTGGTGCAATTAACTGAGCCAGGAATTAAGCAGATCAGTACGCTAAACGGCCTGGAAGGCGCGGCAGCCATGCTGTATTTTCATGCTTACACCCAGCTTTTTGCGGCCAGCTTACACTTTACCGCGCGTAATCGTCGCCCACCACAAGACCCTGTTAATGCGATTTTGTCGTTAAGTTATACGCTAATTTATCATGAAGCGGTCAATGCCTTAAAAATACAGGGTTTAGACCCGGCCTTGGGTTTTTATCATCAACCCTGTTATGGCCGTCAATCGTTAGCGTGTGATTTAATCGAACCGGTGCGCCCGTATCTGGATCAGTGGATTTGGCGATTATTTGCCCACCAAACCTTAACCGCCACGCATTTTGTTTATGAAGACGGTGGCTGTTTTTTGACCGATGCCGGCAAGCCGATTTTTTACAAGCTGTTCTTTTCTTACATCAAGCCCATTAAGCGCCTGTTGCGTTATTACGCCTTGCATTGGGTTAATACCCTGAACGAGGTTAACTGATGGCAGACAAACGCAAGTTTTTAATTTGTTATGACATTGTCGATAGCAAACGCTTACGTAGGGCGCATCGATTACTCAGTGATATTGCCATGTCGGTACAGTATTCGGTTTTTGAAGCCGAATTAAGCAATGCCGAGCTGCAACAGTTGCAGGAAAAATTAATGCCGTGCATTGATAGCGAGGCGGACAAGCTCACCATTTACCGGTTATTTAAGACGAATGCCAAAATAGATTTGGCCGTGCATGACGATGACGAGCTGTTGTATATTTAATCGCTTGCAAAATAACCGTTTGTTTTATAGAATAAAAATTGTGCTGACTGAGTCTGGCCAGCACACTTCAAAGGAAAAATCGACAATGATAAGCTCTTTAAAATCAAGGATATATAAAGGTATCTGTAGTGTATTGATTTATAATAGCTTCTACGATCGTGCGCTCAGAAACCATTCCCTGTTCCGAAGGGATTAAGACTGAATGGAGGAAATAGCTCGGTAGGACGTGTCCTCAGAAACCATTCCCTGTTCCGAAGGGATTAAGACCAGTAACACACCAGTAAACATCGGTCTATATGACTCAGAAACCATTCCCTGTTCCGAAGGGATTAAGACTGTTACGAAGTTTGATTAAACGTTGAGGCGTTCTCAGAAACCATTCCCTGTTCCGAAGGGATTAAGACGCGTTGCGAAGTCTGAACCTGGCTTGCTGTTAATCTCAGAAACCATTCCCTGTTCCGAAGGGATTAAGACTATTACTACCGGAGAAACTGCACCAGACTCTAGTCTCAGAAACCATTCCCTGTTCCGAAGGGATTAAGACTTTATCTTGCGTGTACTCGCTACCAGTAACATAGCTCAGAAACCATTCCCTGTTCCGAAGGGATTAAGACGGTTAGGCTACCGAATTGGTTTCCGATTAATGACTCAGAAACCATTCCCTGTTCCGAAGGGATTAAGACGCTCGAAAGCCAACGCAATTTAAGGCTGTTTTTCTCAGAAACCATTCCCTGTTCCGAAGGGATTAAGACTGCGAGGTGAAATAGGTCTTACCGTACGCGTTTACTCAGAAACCATTCCCTGTTCCGAAGGGATTAAGACGATTACAGTATCACCATACAGGTCGGCACTAACTCTCAGAAACCATTCCCTGTTCCGAAGGGATTAAGACATAGCTCTGCCAATAACGCGTCGCGATCGTCGTCTCAGAAACCATTCCCTGTTCCGAAGGGATTAAGACTATCGAGTAAGGAAAAGCACGTTCGAGGTGTATGCTCAGAAACCATTCCCTGTTCCGAAGGGATTAAGACAGCAAAACGCTTGCCAATAAAAGTAACTTTTTCACTCAGAAACCATTCCCTGTTCCGAAGGGATTAAGACAATTGAGGCTCCACCATACCACGCAGTACCTTGACTCAGAAACCATTCCCTGTTCCGAAGGGATTAAGACACTAACAAAGATTTCAACAGGTCAGTTTTGTTTACTCAGAAACCATTCCCTGTTCCGAAGGGATTAAGACCTAATAGGGGCAGGTGCTGCTTCTTCCTCTTCTCTCAGAAACCATTCCCTGTTCCGAAGGGATTAAGACTTCTGTTTTGTTCATTTCAACATCTAGTTGTTCACTCAGAAACCATTCCCTGTTCCGAAGGGATTAAGACAAATCGCCCTTCTTTAAAGGGGGAGGGTAAGTTCTCAGAAACCATTCCCTGTTCCGAAGGGATTAAAAGCGCACATCACCGCATTAACTTCAATACAAAATAAATGTAACCCATACATTACCTATGCCATACTAACCCCCTAAATGTTACGTATGGCTTACAAGGTATGATCAACTTAGGCTTAAAAATAAAAGCTATCCGAAAAAAATCCGGCATGACTCAAAGTGACTTAGCGCAAAAAGCCCAGGTTACTCGGCAAGTCATTTCGCAAATTGAAAACGGCACTTTTTCAGGCAGTGTCACCAAACTTGAAAAAGTGCTGGCTGTGTTGCGTTACCAGCTTTCCATTGAAGTCTTCACCTTTCCCACTGTTGAAGAACTGGGGGATATTTTCAATGACGACTGAGCGCGTTAAAAAACTACAGGTCGCCAATCCTTCAGGTCTGTGTGGCATTCTGGCGCGGGAATCCGGCTATGCTTTCGCCTACCAACCAACAGCCATTACCGATAACCAGATAGCCATTGGCATGCCGGTTAGAACACAAAGCTACACGGCGCAAGTCCTGCCGGGCATTTTTGAAATGAATTTGCCCGAAGGCTTTATCAGGCGCTATTTGATTGAAGCGCTCAGAAAGAACCACCCGATTGATGACATGCTGTTTTTATCCCTGGCAGGTCCCCATGCGATTGGCAATATCGTACTTCGTGATCCTAACCGCATCCCCCATGACACCGCTGGCGAAACCCTGGAGGATATTTTAAAAACCCGCGATTCAAGCTATTTTTCACACCTTGTTGAACGATACCTGTTAATCAGCGCGGGCATATCCGGCGTGCAACCTAAAATACTGGTACCCGAACGCGGCACCTTAAAATGCAACCAGCTCATTGTTAAAAAAGGCGAAGACCATTTTCCCCATCTGGCCGCCAATGAATTCCTGTGCTTAAAAATTGCCCAACAAGCCGGTGTAGAAACCGCTGACTTCTGGCTGTCTGATGACCAGACGTTATTGGTCAGCACGCGCTTTGACAGGCTGGCAGGGCAATCTTTGGCCGTAGAAGACATGGCGGTGTTAATGGGTAAACGTTCAGATCAAAAATACGAAGGCAGTTATGAGAATGTGATGAAGGCGGCCGAGCTTTATAATCTTGACAAGTCCGTCCTGTTTCAGCGCATTGCCCTCAGTATGGTGTTGGGCGATGGCGATGCCCACCTTAAAAACTTTGCCGTCACCTACAGCGACCCAGGTTATTTTGCCACCTTAAAATGGTCACCGGCTTATGATGTGGTATGCACTAAAGTCTATCAACTGGAAGACAAGCCCGCATTAAAGTTTTTAGGCCGAAAAACATTTCCAACCCGTCAGGAATTAACCCTGTGGGGCAATAAACACGGCATTAAAGCCGCCGAAGCGATTGTGGATAACATTGTAGAGGCTGCTGTGGCGATATTGAAAAATGATGATTATCGTGATTTTGAAATTACGCCAAAAATTGAAAAGCAGGTATCGTTGTTTTTCAAAAAACCTAAACCAATGCCTGCTGAAATCCATACCAAAAATTAAAACCTGACAAATTTGTCAGCACAGACAACGTTCCCAAGCCCGGTTAAACTGCACGCCTTTATTACCCCACACCACAAGCCCTCATGAACTTACCGCACTGTTATCCCAAAAGAATACTACTGGCCGTCAGCGGCATGTCACCGCAAATTGTCACCGAAACCTTATACGCCCTGGCTCAGCCTGAAACCGAACAGGCGTTTATTCCGACCGACATCCATTTAATCAGCACCACCACCGGCAAAAACAAAGCCATGCTGGAGCTACTGCACCCGCAAACCGGCAAGTTCTATCAACTGTGCAAAGACTATGGCCTGGAGGGTATTCACTTCACTAGCGATAACATTCATGTCATTCCTGATAAAAATGGCCTGTTGCTGGATGACATTAAAACGCCCGAAGAAAACGAAGCGGCGGCGGATTTCATCACCCAAAAAGTCAACGAACTCACCCGCGATACCGAAAGCGCCTTACATGTCTCCATAGCCGGTGGGCGTAAAACCATGGGCTATTATTTAGGCTACGCCTTAAGCCTGTACGGACGCGCCCAAGACCGTTTGTCGCATGTGCTGGTCACCGACCGCTATGAAAGCCTAAAAGATTTCTTTTACCCTACCATCGACAGCCAGGTCATTTACGACCGTGATAACCAACCCCTGGATACCCAGGCAGCGCAAGTTGTATTAGCCAGCATTCCGTTTGTGCGCTTACGCAGCGGGTTGCCACATTTTTTACTGGAAGGCACAGCCAGCTTTAATGACAGCATTCGCTTTGCCCGAACCCTGAAAGCCGATCCATTGCTGGAAATTGATTTAGCGCAATGCTGTTTGTATGCCAACGGCATTGCCGTACCATTAACCGGTATCAACTTTGCTTTCTACCTGTGGATGATTGAACAAACTGTATCTAAGCCGGGCGTAATTAAGCGTTCCGCACATGCTAATCTTGATTATACTGACAGTTTTTTAAAATCTTACCAAAAGATATTCAGCGAGCTCAAGGACATTGAAAAAACCGAGAATACTTTAGAAAAGGGCATGGAGTCGAAGTGGTTGTCAGAACGCATCACAGCAGTTAAAAAAGCTTTTGAGAAAGCATTAGGAACGAATGCGGCACGGGCATTTATTGTTGACAGTACTGGGAAAAATACCCAAAAAGTTCATGCCATAACGTTAACAGCACAACAGATAAAGGGCTTGGAGCTTAAGGAAGCGTGCGATTAATCCGTAGTGGTTCAGACAGTCAAGATTGATTTAATCGCACATGACCAAATTTAGGGAATTTGAAGCAAAAATAAAAAACCCTCCAAGAGATTGCTTTGGAGGGATTATAGAGGAGGTCATTAAAATCTTGGACGGTGGCTGGCTTCAGCTTGTTCTGCCTATGGGACAGCAATGATTACGCCAAGTTCCCTGCATTAAACATTTATATAAAATTTATTACCTTAATCGCCAAAGCCACTGACACGGGTGCTTCTAGCGGTTTAGAGCTTTTAATTGCGCCAATTTTATCCCCCTGAAAACAGTTATCTGTACGTATTTTCTTCCGATTGATTAGTTTTATTTAAAATCGATATTACAATAACAGCGTCAGCACATTATTTGTTTCGGTAACTTCAGATTACTGTTACCGACTCACCTTAAGTAGACCCTACGTTATGGAATCTTCCGAAAAACTCAGCCCTACACAGTTTTTACAGCAACAGTTGCAAGACATTGTGACGCTGCTTGAAAAACAGCACCTAGAAAAATCGTTAGTAGAGCGTGGGCCTGTCATTAAGCATGATTTGGTCGAAACCGTTTTAAACAAGCAGCAACAAACACGTTTGCAGGAAAAATTCGCGCTACTGCATCCAGCCGATATTGCCTACATTCTTGAGTCGCTCCCCTTGGACCAACGTAAAATCGCCTGGGATGCCATTAAAAACGATGACGACGGCCATGTTTTACTGGAAGTCTCTGATGCTGTGCGGCAAACCCTTATTTCCAGCATGGAAGCGGAAGAGATTGTTAGCGTTGCCGGTAAATTAAATACCGATGAAATAGCTGACTTAGCCGCCGACCTTCCCAAGCGGGCCATGCTGAAAATCCTGCGCTCTCTGAATAAAAAAGAACGCACGCATTTAAATGCCATTCTGGCCTACCAGGAAAACCAGGTCGGTTCGCGCATGGATTTTGGTATGATTACCATTCGGGATGATCTTACTTTAAAATCAGTCGCCGCCTATATTCGCAAACTGGGCAAACTGCCGCGCCACACTGATAAACTGTTTGTCGTCGATCAGTACGATGTCGTTAAGGGTATCTTGCCGTTACAGCGTCTGCTCACGCATTTACCGATACAGCATGTTGCCGATGTCATGGTCACTGATTTTGTGCGCTTTCAGGCTGCACAAGATATTGCTGAAGCCTCGCGTGCATTCGAGCGCTACGATTTGATTTCCGCACCGGTTATTGATGCCCAAGGTCGCCTACAAGGACGCTTGTGTGTGGACAGTATCGTTGATTTTATTCGCGATAAAACCGATGAAGATATGCTTTCTACCGTGGGTGTCGCCGAAGAAGAAGATTTATTTTCCAGTGTCTGGAAAAGTGCCAAAAACCGCTGGGGCTGGTTGCTCATCAATATCGCCACGGCATTTGTGTCGACACGCATTATCGGTTTGTTTGAAGATGTCATTTTACAATTGGTCGCCTTAGCCTCACTGATGCCGATTATTGCCGCAACCGGTGGTAATACCGGCAATCAAACCAGCATTTTGATCATACGCTCGCTGGCGCTGGGTCAAATTACACCCGGCAATAAACGACGGCTGATCAAAAAAGAACTGACACTGGCCGCTTTAAACGGAACATTAATTGGTCTGCTGGTGGGTTTTTTGGTGTGGCTGCTATATCAGGATATTGCACTTGCGGCTGTCATGGCTATGGCCATGTTTATCAATTTGATCGTCGCTGTCACCGTCGGTCTGGCGATTCCGTTACTGCGCTATAAATTCGGCAAAGATCCGGCTATTGGTACGAGCGTAATGCTGACCTCGATTACAGATTCGATGGGATTTTTTATCTTTTTAGGACTGGCCAGTTTGTTCCTAATCCACCGCCATTAAATGTGAATTAAGAGCTAAAAATCAATAATGTCGAATTGAAGCCCTCTCCAAAGGGAGAGGGTTGGGTGAGGGGAAATAAAATAAACGTGGCTCATTGATTTAATAGTCTCAAATTTAGCCCTTAATTCGTACTGAAGCTATCCCATGTTACGCGCCATTCCAAAACCATCACTGCCCGTTACGCACTAGCCGAACCTGATAATCGTTGTACTTATAGCTCCAGTCATCGTAGCCGTAACCGAAAAAAACATACCACGCATAGCTGCTGCTATTGGCATACGGTGACGATGACCAAAACCACGCCGGTGTTTCAGGAAATACGGCTTTAACAATAGTCGGGCTGGCATAATCACCAGCGCAGGCACTTAAGCCTTCATCACTTACCGATTGCGTTTTGCCACTGCTGCAATACACCAAGGTTTTCAATTCTTCCCGGGTAGGCACACGCCAATCGTTGTAACCGGCATAATCAACCTGCTTAGGACTATTCATCGCCTGATCCCAGGTATAGTTTGCCGCGTTGCCCAGGCAATCTGAGCCTTGCCAATACTGCCCTAAACTACAACGCATCCACATGAGACCGGTTTTGGTATCTTTTACTAAACCGTCTTTGATTTGATAGTGCGCTATCATCTGCCAATTATCAGAGGATGTTGATGGTTGTGCTGCATTCAACGAGTGAGCCCCCTGCCCTTCGTTTTCTACCACTATTGGTGTTTTGGTTTTTTCCGGCAAGGAAGCGGTTTGCTTTACCTCGGCTATTGGCATTGCCTTCGCGTAGCCAGCTATCTGAGTGCGTGCAAGCGTTACAAATTTCCCATCGGGGTATTGATTTAAATAGGCGCGATATGAGGCAGCATTTGGATGTTTTTCCACACTTTCCCAATAAATTTGTTCAGTTTTATCGGCTTCATCATCAGGAAATATATCTTTAAGATCGACAACAAACATTAACAGCGTAATCAAACTAACGACAACACCGGCAATTTTTGTTACCGGTTTTGAGTGGTGACTCGACACAAAGGCTTGAAAAAGAAGCCCCCCCGATACAATCGATCCGAGTAACTTAAGTACGGTAAGAATAAAAGCAGACACGATAGGATTCTAATCTGTTATTGGGGTATACCACTAAACTGAGCGCCATCCACGCTGCCACAGAACCAAGCGATTACATAGTAACAGAATCGGGCGTTTCAAAAACTTCGGGTTCTTCGGAAACAACAATACCTTGCCTGAATTCATTCATGTCCTCATTTTCGACACGGTCATAAATTTCTTCGACCGTAAGCGTTAACTCAATGGATTCAAACGTGATGCTATCACCCAGAAAGTAAAAGCTATCTTTCCAATCAGTGCGTTTACGAAATACCTGTATCTGAACAATATCTTGTTCTATCACTACATATTCCAGTAAGGATGGCAAATTAATGTAGCGTAATAATTTTGTAGTAAGATCGCACTTTCGGGTCGATTTGGATAACACCTCAACAATAATGAGTGGAGCGTTTGAAAAGTAATTTTTACCGTCTATCTTAGAGCAATCAACCAATACATCAGGATAAACATAGTTTGTGCCCACTGAGACTTTTAATGGTACTTTGATATCAGACATAAAAGTTACACAAGACGAGCCTTTTAAGTGATTGCGAAACTCACCAAAAATATTACCCGATAAAATATTATGGTTGCTGCTCGCTCCGGCCATCGCATAAATTCGGCCATCAATATATTCACGTCGCACCTCTGAATCCGGCTCACTGGCCAGATAGTCTGTTTCGGTCACGCGCATAGCTTCAGATGACGATTTGGCTTGTGTAGCCGTTACACTATTTTCCGGAATATTTTTTGCAATTATCGAGCTCATGACTGTTTTCCTTTATTCTTCTTCCCAGGTTTCAAAGACTTCAGCTAAATCAATCGCCAAATCAGGAAATAACGACGGTATAGCAAAGCCATCTGCGTACATGTGTTTTAATTGATAACAGCCCTTTTCATCCAAAACAAACTGGTGGATGGCCTGATGTTCTGGGTAAATCAGCCAATATTCACTCACACCGGCTTCTTGATACAAATCATACTTAATATTCATTTCCCGCTTGGAATTGCCCCTTGAGACAATTTCAATAATCCAGTCGGGTGCGCCGTTACAGCCTTGCTTATCCAATAACTCAGGATTGCAAATAACGCATACATCAGGCTGAACAACCGTGTAAATTTCTTTGTTAGTCAAAATTGATTTTTTACGGTTATACAAACGCACATCAAAGGGTGCAGGAAAAAAACGACATTTTTTGTGACGAAAAAAGTTGTAAAGCATCCCGTATAAATTCCCTGAAATACCCTGGTGTTTTACATTTGGCGCAGGCGACATTAACATAATTTTGCCTTTGATTAGCTCAACGGCTTCATTCAAGTGCCATGTTAAGTAATCAGCATAACTGTAGGTTTGGTTCAAATCCAATTGCGATAAATGAGTAATTTTAGCCATCGGTTAATCCTGATTTTATATAAAAAAGGCTGTTGTTTGGTGGATTGCTTATCGGAGCATTTATTTTACATCCTTGCAGCTTTCCGTGTTATTAGCAACAGTTGACTTTTGTATCTAAATGAATACAATTATGTCATGAATTATATGGTAGAACAAACCGACACTTTTGCTCAATGGCATGCTGCTTTGCGGGACTTACGCGCGAAGATCGCTATCGCTCGTCGCATTGACCGCGCAGCGAATGGTAACATGGGCGATGCGAAGTCAGTTATAGGTGATGTATCAGAAATGCGCGTTGATGTGGGTGCGGGTTATCGTGTTTATTTTACCTTGCGCGGCGGTAAGATCATTATATTGCTAGTCGGTGGCGATAAATCCACACAACAAGCCGACATTAAACGTGCTGTTAAACTTGCTAAGGAGCTTTAAAAGTATGACCGTAAAAACAGTACCCTTTGATATAGCGATTTTACTGGATAGTGATGCTGCAATCAGCGAATACTTATCACAAGTATTAGACGATGGTGATAATGACGAGCTGATACGCGCTCTGGGTTATCTTGCCAAAGCTAAAGGTATGGCAATGATTGCAAAAGAGTCGGGGCTTGGCCGCGAGAGTCTGTACAAAGCGCTCTCACCTGGCTCGAAACCACGTTTTGATACCATTCTAAAAGTAACGAAAGCACTGGGGATTAAGTTACACGCTGAATCCTACGTTGCTAACGTTTGAAGGCAAGCAGTTGTTGATACCCGCTCACA
>NZ_FUKJ01000413.1 GCF_900163745.1 Crenothrix polyspora | reverse complement strand
ATGTCGCTTAGACAGTTATATCGCTAATTTTATCTAGGGATGGTGCGAATATTTACTTTTTTACGCTTATAGCCTATTGATTCTAAAAAGTTTTTATTTTAATGAGGTAACCCTGTATTGAATTCGGTATGTTATTGTTTGTTTAAGTTTTTTAATAATTCATGCTGGATTGTAAAGATTTGCCAGCCCTTTTGATATACAGCAGGGTAAATAAATCTTTCTGACATTTACCATAATCAATCAACAGACTGCTTTGATGTTGCGCCTGGACACTCCTCAACCAGTTTGGGTACCAGATAGCCGGGCAACTGGGCTCGGATGTCTTCCATAAGTGCCAATGCCTGCGTTTTAGACACTTCAAAATGCCCCGTTCCAGTGGCCTTGTCCAATAAGTGCAGATAATACGGGATGATACCCTGTGCAAACAGGGCTTCACTCAAATTACACAGTATTTGGGCATTATCATTGACACCGCTGAGTAATACAGCCTGATTAAAGAGTGTCACCCCGTGTCGTTTTAAGGCATGGCTGGCGCGTATTGTGTCTGCACTGAGTTCATTGGCATGATTGCAGTGGGTCACCATGATAATTTGCTTGCTGCTTTGCGTTAACAGGGCGATAAATTCATCGGTTATGCGTGCCGGTAGCACAATGGGCAAGCGACTGTGTAGTCGTATGCGTTTCACATGGGCAATGCCATCAAGTTGTTCAATCAGGTTCGCTAGGCGTGCATCGCTTAATAACAAAGGGTCGCCCCCACTAAAAATCACTTCACTGATGCTGGTATCAGCCTTTATATAATCAATCGCGGCCGCTTGTTTTTGCTTGCTTAGCTGCAAGTCTGCGTAAGGAAAATTGCGCCGGAAACAATACCGGCAGTTAATGGCACAGCTACCGGTATTGATTAATAACACCCGCCCGTAATATTTGTGGATAACACCGGCTTGTGCGGTCGCGGGTAAATCACCGACCGGATCGTCACAGAAGCCAGGATAGGCGAATAGTTCATCCTCAATCGGCAAGACTTGGCGTAGCAGCGGGTCATAAGGATTGCCTTTTTCCATACAGGCGGCAAAACTTAATGGCACACGTAAAGGGAATGCTTTGCTGGCTATGACGGATGCCGGTAAATCTTCAGGAGATAAGTTTAAAAAATCGCATAAGTCTTCAATAGTGCTAAAGGCTTCAGCCAGCTGTTGTTGCCAGTTTTTGGCAGCAAAGTCGGTGCTATTTTGTTGTTTTGACATTAAGTGATTCATTTTAAAGTTTCTATAGGCACAGGCCTACATTATAATGGGGGAATTTTATATTGTTTGTTGTCTTGAGGATAAAATGGCCATATTTAGTACGAATGAATTTAGGGCAGGATTAAAAGTCATGTTGGATAATGACCCCTGTGCGATTATTGAGAATGAATTTGTCAAACCCGGCAAAGGCCAGGCGTTTAATCGGGTAAAAATCAGAAATCTAAAAACCGGTCGCGTTATTGAAAGAACCTTTAAATCCGGCGAATCGCTGGAAGGCGCTGATGTGGTGGATGTTGATATGCAATATCTGTATAACGATGGCGAATACCGCCACTTCATGCAGCCTGATACTTTTGAACAGTACCAAGCCAATGACATTATTGTCGGTGATGCCGCTTTGTGGCTAAAAGATCAGGATTCTTGCACCGTTACTTTATGGAATGATGCGCCGTTGGCTGTCACGCCCATTAATTTTGTGGAACTAAAAATTGTGGAAACCGATCCCGGCGTGCGTGGCGATACCTCTGGTGGTGGCGGTAAACCGGCCAAACTGGAAACCGGCGCGGTGGTTAGGGTGCCGTTGTTTGTGCAAACAGATGAAGTCATTAAGGTCGATACCCGCACCGGTGAGTATATCTCGCGCGTAAAATAACCGTGACCGAATCATGGCAACCGAGCTGTTCTGTGGCTGTGTTGCAGTTACGGGCGCAGGTGTTACAGGAGATACGGCAGTTTTTTTTAAAAAAAGCCGTACTGGAAGTAGAAACACCGCTGATGTCTCATGCTGTGGGTACTGATCCACAGCTGGCATTTTTTACCACGCAATATCGTGCTGTGCCAGTGCAACAACGCTTGTTTTTGCAGACATCACCAGAGTTTGCCATGAAACGCCTGCTGGCTGCTGGCAGTGGTTCTATCTATCAGATTTGCAAAGCTTTTAGAAACGGTGAGTCCGGTCGCTTTCATAATCCTGAATTTACCTTGTTAGAGTGGTATCGCGTTGGCTTTAGCTTGCCGATGCTGATGGATGACGTTGATGAGTTGATAGTGCAGTTATTTGTTCAGCGTGGCCAGCCGTTGGCGCAAACACAACGCTTCAGTTATCAGGTTATATTCAAACAGTATACGGGTTTGGATGCTTTGAGTTTTGACTATGGGGATTATTGTCGTTATGCCTTGGAGTCTCAGTGCGCTGAAGCGGTGACGTTGTGCGGTAAAGATCATGTTTTATGGCTGGATTTTCTTTTTAGCCATTACATTCAGCCACATTTGGGTAAAAATCGCTTATGTATGGTTTATGATTATCCGGCGTGCCAATCGTCGTTGGCGCGAATCAAGCCAGGCAACCCGCAGCTTGTCGAGCGTGTTGAATTATTCATCAATGGCATTGAGTTAGGTAATGGTTATTGTGAATTGACCGATGCCAAAGAGCAGGACAAGCGTTTTAATGATGAAATCACGCTCAGGCAACAAAAAAACCTGCCGCAGAGTATTAAAGATCAGCACTTAATTGACGCATTAACGGCAGGATTGCCCGAATGTTCTGGCATTGCGATAGGTTTGGATCGATTGCTCATGGTATTATCGGAAAGTCGAGCCATTGAGGACGTATTGAGCTTTCCCACGCACAGGGCTTAAGCTGTATATAATGTTTACCGTGTTATACTCATGCCCTTTTCAGGGCTGTAAATCATCTCTTGTTTTTAAATGCTGACTATGAAATCAACTACCTTTGCCCGCCTGTTGTTGCTGTGTTTATTTGTTTCCCAGGCGGTTAAAAGTGAAGATGAATTTGTCGTTCGAGATATTAAGGTCAATGGCTTGCAACGTATTTCCCAAGGTACGGTTTTTAATTATTTACCGGTTAATGTCGGGGAACGTTTTTCTTTGGACAATGTGGGTTCTGCTATTAAAGCACTGTTCAAAACAGGCTTTTTTAAGGACGTGTCTTTGGAGCGGGATGGTTCGACATTGATTGTCAATGTGGTTGAACGTCCTTCCATTGCAAAAATTATTATTGAAGGCAATAAAGACCTCAGCAAAGAAGATTTAACAAAAGCGTTAGATAAAATTGGACTTTCGGAAGGCAAGGTATTTGACCGGCAAGTTTTGGATAAAGTACAGCTGGAATTAAATCGCCAATATTTAAGCCACGGTAAGTACGGTTTAAAAATCAAAACAGAGGTTGCCAAGCTTACGCGTAATCGTGTGGGTATTCGCATCAAGATTTCGGAAGGTCGTGTCACCAAGATTAAGCAAATTAATATTGTTGGCAATACGGTTTACGATGACAAAATATTGTTAAGGAATTTTGAACTCAGCACCTCTAATTTGCTGTCGTTTTATACCAAGAACGATCAATATTCCAAGCAAAAGCTGTCAGCGGATTTGGAAACGTTACGCTCGTATTACCTGGATCGCGGCTACATCAATTTTTCCATTGAATCGACGCAAGTGGCCATTACGCCGGATAAAAAAGATATTTACGTCACCATTAATGTTAAGGAAGGTGATGTTTTCAAGGTAGAAAAAGTAAAATTAGCCGGTAATCTGGTTGTTAAACCGGATGAATTGATAAAGTTGGTTGGCATTGGCCCCGAAGAAATTTTTTCCAGAAAAAATGCTACAGAAACCCAAAAAGCCCTACAAGATCGTTTAGGTGATGAAGGCTATGCGTTTGCCAATGTAAACATGGTGCCGGAAATTAACGAGGCGAAAAAAACCGTTGATATGACGTTTTTTGTTGATCCAGGCAAGCGTGTTTATGTGCGCCATATCAACATGAAAGGCAATACCAAAACCCGTGATGAAGTGTTGCGGCGCGAAATGCGGCAGATGGAATCCAGCTGGGCTTCAGGTTCAAAAATAGAACGATCCAAAACCCGTCTTGAGCG
>NZ_FUKJ01000023.1 GCF_900163745.1 Crenothrix polyspora | reverse complement strand
TTCGCACGATGATTATCTGGCCAGAGCGGAGTTTACCGAACCGGAAATCATGCGTACCAATTTATCGGCGGTGATTTTGCAGATGGCCGCACTCAATCTGGGCGATATTGCCGATTTCCCGTTTCTGGAGCCGCCCGATGACAAAATGATTCGTGACGGCAAAACCATGCTGCATGAAGTCAATGCACTGGATAAAGCTGGCAAGCTCACCGATACCGGCAAGCAACTGGCCAAGTTTCCAACCGATCCCAAGCTGGCGCGTATGCTGATGGCCGCTGCCGATGAGCATTGCTTAACCGAAGTCGCCATCATCGTCTCGGCGTTAAGTGTGCAAGACCCGCGCGAAAAACCCGCCGATAAAATGCAGCAGGCTGATGCCAAACATGCGGTGTTTCGGCATCCTGAGTCCGACTTTTTGACGCTGCTCAATGTCTGGAATACGTTTGAAGAACAGAAGAAACATCTGTCCAACAGCAAGCTGCGCAAGTATTGCACGGAAAACTTTCTGTCTTATATACGAATGCGTGAATGGTTTGATATCCACGCGCAAATTATGCAGGTGGTTAAGGGCGATTTAAAGCTGCATCCGAATACCGATGATGCCAGTTATGAAAAAGTCCATCGCGCCCTGTTAACGGGGCTGCTGTCCAATATCGGCTTCCGGCATGACCAGTACGAATACCTGGGCGCAAGAGGGTTGAAGTTTTTTATTTTCCCAGGCTCAGGGCTGCATAAAGTTAAACCCAAATGGATTATGGCGGCAGAGCAAGTTGAAACCAGCAAGGTCTATGCGCGTACCGTTGCCCGCATAGAGCCGGAATGGATAGAAGCCTGCGCCCCACATCTGGTAAAACACAATTACTTTGACCCGCACTGGGCCAAGAAAGGCGCACGCTGCATGGTGTCTGCGCGTACCTTATTGTATGGTTTGACCTTGCAGGCAGGCCGTAAAATACCTTACGATCATGTCGATGCGAAAGCAGCACGGGAAATTTTTATCCGTTCTGCGCTGGTTGACCATGATTATCACAGCAACGCGCCGTTTTATGTCGCCAACCAAAAGTTGCTGGAAGAAGTCGGTATTATCCAGCATAAAGGTCGGCGCGTTGATTTGGTGGAAGACGAGCAATGGCTGTATCACTTCTACGACAGTAAGCTACCAGAAGAAATCTTCAGCGGGGTTAACCTGGATACCTGGCGCAAAACGGCTGAACGTGCCAATCCGAAAATCCTGTTTTTAACCAAGGAAGATTTAACCCGCGAACAGGAAGATGTTGTTAACGAATGGGATTACCCAGACAGCAAAAAACTGGGCAATCTGACGTTTACCCTGCAATACCGTTTTGAGCCGGGCCATGATGAAGACGGCGTGACTGCACTGATTCCGGTACATCAGTTGAATCAAATTTCGCAAACACCGTTTGATTGGTTGGTGCCGGGGTTGCTGGAAGAAAAATGTATTGCCCTGATTAAAACGTTACCCAAACAGATTAGAAAACATTTTGTGCCAGTGCCGGAAACCGCTAAACGCTGTTTGGAAATCGAGCCGGATTTTAAAGGCGCACTGCAAGAATGGCTGGGTAATCGTTTGCGTAAGTTAACCGGCGAAGCCATTCCATTAAATGCCTGGGTGATGGATGCGGTGGCCAATCACCTGAAAATGAATTTTCGGGTGATTGATGACCAGGACAAATTGCTCGATTACGGTAGGGATTTAAAAAAGCTACAAGCCAAATACACGGCTGAGGCCGGTGACAGTTTTGATCAAATTGCTTCGGATGAGCTGCAATATACTGGCTTTATACAATGGGGCTTTGACGATTTGCCGGAAACCTACGAGTTTATCCAGAAAGGTCAGCGTTTTATTGGTTTTCCAGCCATTATCGATGAAGGCGATGCGGTGGGTGTCCGCATTTTTGATACCCGGCCAAAAGCCGAAACAGAGCATCAGGCCGGGCTTATACGGTTGTTTCAGTTGCAGTTGCGTAAGGAATGCACTTACGTTTTAAAAAATATGCCGCAATCGGCAGCGGTAGAATTGACTTACCATCGCTTGCCGAAACACCCTATTATTGATTCCAGTAGAGAAATTTCCTACAAATACGATCTGTTGTATCTGATTTTACACAGTGTTTTTGTGGAGGGTAAGACGTTACGTACACAGCAGGCCTTTGAACAGGATTTACAGGAAAATAAGCCTTTGTTTATCGGTATGGCCAATGACGCGGGAAAAATTGCCCTGGAAATTATGCAACTCTATGGAGCTATTAAAATCCAATTACAGCCACTCAATGTTAACGATCCGCTGGTAAAAGACATTGCCGAGCAGTTAGGTTTTCTGGTCTACGCGGGTTTTATCCACAATACGCCTTATCAGCAACTCAAGGCTATGCCGCGTTATTTAAAGGCCATACAGTACCGCCTGGACAAGCGCATTAACGATCCGCAAAAAGTGCAGGAAATAAGCCGTTACGCCATACGTTACTGGAAAGATGTCGAGAAAAGAATGAAGAAAGAACGGATTATTCCGGAGCAGGAATTTTTTCGTTGGGCATTGGAAGAGCTTAGAGTCTCGCTATTTGCGCAGCAGCTTAAAACAGCGTACCCGATTTCTGCTAAACGGTTGGATAAGGCCTGGGATGAACAATAGTCGCTAGTTTACAGGTCTGGATTTGTCAAGACTTATGCACAAATAAAAATTTAGTACGTAAATAACTTACATTAACGTAAGAAATAGCCTATGAAAATGTTAATGTATTGATTGTCAACAACTTTATAAAACTGTATTATTTATAGACAATGTAACAAAACCGTAATAAAAACGGGTGGTAAGCAATGTATAAAACAAGTTGTCCACAGAGTTATCCACAATTTTTGTGCATAACTTTAAGTATCATCTTAAAACAATCACTTAAAACAGTTGCCTTGACATGCTGCGCGTATGTGGTGGAGAATCGATTAAGCTTACCCAAATAGTGTTATGGTATTCATTCGTCTGCCCCTTTGAGTCATTGCCATTAAGTTAACAGCACGGCCCTTCTCCCTTATGCCCTTTGGGTAAGCAGGCGAGTGAGCTTTCTTGCTTAACTTAACGGCATGGTCTCTTTGAGTGCAACCTTCTTTTTCAAAGAAGGGAACTGAATAATTATGTGTTATGCAAGCCTTTTCAGTCTAAGTTGGTTTACTTTTTAGGAGTACAAACCTAGGTTTGTACTCCACTTCGTGTAACGATTAACCATTAAAAACGCTGCACTTATTTTGTCTTATCAAGGAAAATATTATGATGATCCTGTTTAATCTGTCGCGCTACTTTAAGCGATGTTATGGCGTTTATGTATTATTGGTATTAACTGCCCTGGGTAGTTTGGGTGTTGCTCATGGTGCAACTGATACTAATAATGCGACTGTTAAACCTAGGCAAGTTGTTTTGCTTTTGCATGGAATGAGCTCCAATGCTGCAAAGTGGAATAAACTGGTTAACAATAACGCCGGTTTTGATTGGCGCTGTTCTAATACCCGTGATCCCAAATTTTCGACACTATCAATAAAACCGAATAGTGAAGGTGTTTATTGTATGCGCTTTAATTTTGGCGCTTATGATCGTATCAGCACAGCGCCGAAGGGTTTGGACAAAAAAATATGTTCTGAAGCTGGGGGCTGTGCCGGTGACTACTCAACGTTTGATTCGCTAGGTAAAGAAATTGAGGCCGCGATCATCCGTATCAGAACCCGATTGGGCATCAACGTGCAAATTGTGCTTTTGGGGCACAGTCGTGGCGGCCTTGCGGCCAGAGCGTTTCTTGAAAGCACCAGTACGTTGAGAGCTAATGTTGTGGGATTGATGACTACCGGAACACCTCATGCGGGTTCTCCACTAGGGCGCTATTACACCTACATGAATATTAACTGTTTACCAGAATCAAAATATGATGGTTTGTTTGATACGGGTAACTGCGCTGATGATTGGCGTTTTATCAACTCTTACCCTATTAAGGATCTGGGCGGCCTGGATTTAAAAGCCCCAACCATTGCTTTTTTATCAGATGCATCAACTTCCATTACAGCCTTGAATAATAAAATTGCTGCGATACCGCCCATCATTCGATTTACGCAATTAACCTATACCAATATTAAGTTTGGCTGTTTAGGTGGCGATCCTATTGACCCTGAAACCGGCTGTGGCTACGATATATTTGGCAGTATTATCCGATTTAAGCCTTCCGGAAAAAGCTTGGACTATGTGTTAAATAAGCGCCCCCGTAATACTTTAACGGGTGATGGTATTGTGCCGGTTACCAGCCAAAAAATGACTTCGTTGAAAGGCTGGAATCGTAGTGTAACGTCTTATGCCAGAATAAATCGTATTCATACCACTGAAGCAGAGCAAATACTCGATTTGTCGACAGCATTGAAAAATATGTACAAGCGTTTAGGCTGGGTAATTTAAAATTAACTGGCGATAATCTTGACTGCATATCTTTCCTATACCGGCTTTAGGGCTTTCGATCATTGGTGATAACGCTGTGATAAATCCAAAATACCTACCCGCTTTGATTGTAACGTTGCTGATACTCGGTGCGCTAGTCTTCGCCGCTAACCGCTGGGGACTGCCTTTAGTGCAAACGATGACCAATAGCGCTAAAAACATCCCAGCAAAACCGTTAGTTAATGCTAAACAGGCTGTGCCAGAAGAGTTTATCGAATTTGATAGCCAGGCAGGGCAGGATAATGACGGACGGTTTGCCACGTTGACAACACAAGCGGTATGGCAAAATCTGTTGGCAGGTTTTCAACGTGGTGAAAAAGCACAGATAGGTCTGGAAAATGCCTTGATTATGCGCTTGCGCAAAGAACCGGGCAATGCGGTTTATGAGGAACTGTTGTCGTACTTTAAGCCCGGTATACTCGATACCCCAGCTCAACAGGTGCTGGTAAGCATACTGGGTGAGGTTGGCAATTACAACGCAGCCGAGATATTAATGCGCCTGGTGAGCGGGGGCTTGTTGCATGATCCTGATGTCAAGTTGTCTGCCTTTCATGCCATCAGTAAGTTTGCGCCAGAATCATGGCGTGAACACTCCAATGCCGAGCTGGCACCTGTGTTTGAGGCCGCCTGGCAAACCGGAGATACTGAGTTTTTGTCCTCTATTGCCAATGTGATGGCCAGTATAGGCACGCCGTCGACGCTGGATATTTTCATCCAGACCTTAACCGACAATAACAATGATGAACGTGTGGAAATTGTCAATCAAGCCATGACAAATCTGGTTAATCCGGCCTTGATTCCAAAGCTGGACGACTTGCTGCAAAGCTCACCACTGGATAATGTGCAGTTGGCCAGTGGCGAGGCGCTGGCCAACATGGGCGAAATAGAAGCGGCTACTGCGATTTTTAAATGGTCTACGCAAGTGGATGCGGGTCGGATTGACCTGGTTAAAGACTTGTTTGAAAAAGCCATGAATACAACGCCTGAGTTTATTGATTATTTGGACACCACTTTGCCAACGCAGTCCTTTGCGTCAACGGAAATTAAACAGGCTATCGATGAGGTGCTGGTGAATGTCAAAAATGGTGTTGAATAAGCAATGGGAGTGCGCTGTGCTATCGCTGATAGTGTCGTAACATGCAACATGAGGTGTTACCAAAATTGCCTTTATTTTGATGGATAGAAAGCCTTTATACCTGTAGAATTTTGTTTGGTGGACTGTAGCCGCGCAGTGCTTCATGGCATTAAGAAAACCTTAACTCGCCAGCAGCTAGAATAGAGAACACCAATAGCCCGCATTTGACTAGTCAACGCCGATAAAAACAGACACAATCCGTTTAAATTGGCTTGATGAGTGTCGTCACTATTCGTAAGAATCCGCATCTGCTGAGTAGCTACAAAAGATACATCGAACTAGATCGCTTGCTGTTGAGGCAGGCTTAAAGTTTATAAAAATCAGTTTGTTGGGGCTAATTATTTAATCAACACCATCAAGTACCATCGGTATTTGTGTCCATTTATTGATGATAAGGCAATGAAAAATTCAAAAGAAAAGGAAACCTTTTCGGTGCTCATACCGGATGGGGAAAGTTGGCTAAGTTATTCAGTGCAAAGCTGTTTGGCGCAAATACCCGGTGTTGAAGTGATTGTGCTTTCAAACAACACATTAGACCCCATGCGTTTTTCCAGGCACACCCGCCAATTTTACAGTTATGATCAGAACGTAGATGATGGGCAGGCAAAATTGGCCGCCATTTACGATACGCTAAAACGGACAAAGGTGGATGTCGTGTTGCCGATTGATACGCAAACCATGCGGTTATTGTCGGAACATAAGGCATCTGTGCAGGCGCTAACAGCCATCGCGCCAATTCCTGATGTTGAGGCCATTGATATTGCATCAAACAAATGGCTGTTGGCAAAATGGTTGCAGGAACATCAACTGCCCTGTCCTGCAACGCTGTTGTATCGAGCTGATAAAAAGTTTGAACAGGCGCTTCAAACGCTGTCTTTTCCTGTTTTGCTAAAGCCTACGCAGCAAGTTGGCGATGTAGGGATTGGTGGGCGCGGCATCCATATTTTTGATCATCCGGCAGCATTAATTGAATTCTGTAAGGATAATGCAACGGTTGAATACGTGGTGCAGCCGTTTATCAACGGCTACGATATTGATTGCAGTGTGTTGTGCCAAGATGGCAAAATTGAAGCTTACACCATTCAAAAAGGCTTTATGGGCGGACGCGGTCGGTTCGATCCTCCCGCAGGCATTGATCTGCTTCATGATGACCAGACTTATGACGTTATCAACGCATTGGTTGCAAAAATGAACTGGACAGGCATCGCGCATTTTGATTTGCGTTATGATGAGCAAGACCAGCAGGTAAAAGTGATCGAAATAAATGCCCGTTTTTGGGGAAGTTTATTGGGTTCTTTGTGTGCAGGTGTTAATTTCCCTTATGTAGCCTGTCTTGCCGGTTTGGGGCGAGCTATACCCAAGACCTCATTTCGTCCCCTGCGTTATGTCAATGGCGGTGCTGCGGCAAAAATACGCTATCAGCAGTGTATAGGAAAAAAACCAGCAGGAGTTTATTTTGATCATTCAGCGCTCGATTTCATGATGAAAGATCCCTGGCCCAAGGTGGTTTCGTATTGTTTTAAAGCGTACAGTAAAGCCGTATCCAAATTAAACGGTGGTACTCGTGGTGCATCACTCTACGAGTCAAAAAATAAAATCTAACTGAGTTATCGTTACCTGAAAGGATCGAGTGAACATCAGAAAAATAACAATAAAAATTAAAGCCCAGTAGGTTGTTCAAAAATATTATCGGTTCCTTCCGGTCAGTTTGTTGATGCACGCGGTAATCAACAACTATCGGTATTTGCGCCTGTTTATTGGTGATAAAGTGATGCAAAACTCAAAAAAGAAAGTTTTTTCGGTGCTCATACCGGATGGGGAAAGCTGGTTAGCGTATTCAGTACAAAGCTGTTTGGCGCAAGTTCCCGGTATTGAATTGAATGTGCTTTCCAATAATGTGTGGGATCCCATGCGTTTTTCCCGATATACCCGTCAGTTTTTAAGTTATTCCCAGAAGGGGAATGATGACGAGGCAAAACTGACTGCGATTTATGACGCAGTAAAAAAGACCCAGGCAGATATCGTATTGCCTGTGGATACCGAGACTATCCGTTTGCTATCCTTACATAGCGCATCTTTGAAGACTATGACCGCACTTGCACCCGTGCCGGAAGTTGAAGCCATTGATATCGCCGCCAATAAATGGCTCTTGGCTGAGTGGTTGCAAAAGCATCAAATTGCTTGTCCCATAACGCTTTTGTATCAGGCAGGGCCGGATTTTGAGCAAGCACTTAATGCACTTGTGTTTCCCGTATTGTTAAAACCGACACAACAAATAGGCGATGAGATAGGCGTTGGTGGGCGAGGTATACACGTTTTTGATAATCCATCGGCACTGCTTGAGTTCTGCAAGAAAAATACAACGATTGAATACGTGGTACAGCCGTTTATCAAGGGTTACGATATGGGCTGTAATGTGTTGTGCCGGGCAGGAAAAATAGACGCGTACACGATTCAAAAAGGCTTTATGGCGGGTCGTGAGCGATTTCAGCCAGCAGCTGGTATTGATTTTATTGACAATGCCGATGTTTATGCGCTTATAAGCCAACTGGTCGCAAAAATGAACTGGACTGGCGTAGCCAACTTTGACTTGCGGTACGACGAACAAGAGCAGCAGGTAAAAGTGCTGGAAATAAATCCGCGTTTTTGGGGCAGTTTATTGGGTTCTTTTTGTGCGGGTGTTAACTACCCTTATTTAAGCTGTCTTGCCGGTTTGGGAATGGATATTCCACAGACCGACATTAAGCCACTACGTTATGTGAATGGCGAAGCCGCTACGGCTATGCTGTATCAGCGTTTTATAAAACATAAGCGTCAAGGCGAATATTTTGATAATTCGGCACTGGATTTTATGATTCAGGATCCGGTGCCGAAACTGGTGGCATCTTGTTTTAAAGGTTATGCAAAAGTGATGTCAAGATTTTAAGCGATGACTCAAAATTTATGTTAGCGCTTAAGAAACCGCTTGGTACTTTCCCATAAGCCAGTAGGGACACCGCTTAAAAGTAATCGTACATAACGCTGCTGCTGGTAATGGCCATTTAAAGGAATTCTGGGTAGCTCGAACAGTTGCTTGCTGTGCTCTGCACGGATGACTTGCTTGCGTGTTGTGGTCGCCGTTTTAAAGCCCAGGTCTTCAATAATGTTAAACTCGCGGTTGCTTGCGGATGCTTCATCACCGTAGGGGTAACAAAAGTGATTGGCATCAATCTGTAAGTGTTGGCTGAGTTTGTCGCGGCATAAAATGGCTTCGTTTTTTACGTCTGCAATGGGCAGTTTAGCCAGTGCTAAATGGTTTACCGTGTGTGTGCCGATGGTTGCCAGTGGGCTTTGGGCAAGCTCTTTGAGCATCTCCCAGGACATGGCACAATTCAAACATAATTCTTCAATGGACAGGTGATATTTTTCTGCCAAGGCGAATATAACAGTGTGTTGCTGCTTGAGTGCCATATTGCGCAGATACCAGTAGAGTTGGTTAAAAACGCCCTGTTTTTGCGTTAGAGATTTGGTTTCAAAGCACTCGTCCTTACCGTTCATTTCCAGTTCAATCTGGTTTTCCTTAAGAATGATCTTTTCTAAACAGCGCCACCAAAGAATGGCCGTTCCTTCGGTAATGCCGGTGGTGACATAGATAGTGAAAGGAACATTGTATTTTTTAAAGATGGGGAAGGCATTTTGATAATTGTCAATGTAGCCGTCATCCAGCGTGAAGCAAATAAACCGGTGCTCAAATTGCTGATTAAGTAGTCGTTGATGCATTTCATCAAGCGAAACAATCTCGTAGCCTAGGGCAATGACCTGTTGTATGGTTTGTTCTAAAAATTCAGGGGTAATTTCTAACAGTCGGTTAATGCGGAAAGGGCTGGAGTCACTGGCCTTTACAACATGGTGCAGAGTGAGAATAACGCCAACTCCTTGATATTTGTCTTCTAGGAGACGATAGGCATTGGAATAATACAATACATCCAGTAGGGTGTGGGCTATTAAGGTTTTTGTGCTCATGAGGTTGTTCCCTAGGCTATGCGTTTATAGATATTATTTTACAGTAAGTTGCACACCAGCCATTCTATAGATGGTTATTAAGATTAGAAAGGTAATATTTCACACCAAAGTGTGTATAAATTAGTGTAGGCATTATTATTTTTACGTATTGTTAGTTGTGTCTGTAAAATTTACACTTGGGTCGGTAGTATTCTTTTTCCTATAATGTTTATGAAAATGATCTCATGGCAGTGATTCAGCCATTTTTGTTATTGCGTGATAGTTATATTGGAAGGTTGCGCTTTGTGTTAACTGAATAGTGTCGATATGAATGTCAGCTTAACAGACATTTTTTTAATAATTGAAACAGTGTGCTTTGATAGTTTTGTATAGTTGAAAAGTAATTGCAATTGCTGCTAGACAAAGTTAATAATTAGCATTACGATGTCGAGAATATATAGTCGATAAATTTTTTACAGCGAGCCAATGAGTCATAGTATTAAATATGCTTTGTTTGGCTTGGTGTTTGGACTTTTTTGGGATTTTTGTGTAAAAAAATATGCCTATTTTTGTAGCTTGGCAGCGCAGCAAAATCAGCTGTTTTTTACATCTGTATTTCTGTGGCGTTTAAATTTTAGATGTTACTGTTCTTTACACTAGCTTAAATAGTGTCATGTATATTTATCTTGCCGATTTAGTTGCGGTTCTGAAAATTTTTTAAATATCAGCTTGTTATGATAAAAAAAGTATTTTTTTGAAATGTGGCTTAGAAAATGCTTAGTATTTAAGCGTATTGCTGTTTTTCTTGATGTATCTAATTGTGATTAACTGCGATTTAATGTTATCAAAATTAGTATTGGTCTAACTTAGTGTTTCTGTGTATGTGTTTTTGCAGGAAAAAATAAAACCAATTGATTGGGATAAGTATTGTCAATTGTAATTCTAGCTATATCGATCGTAATACATAAAGTAATTGATGTCCAGTAATCTTACATTTTGAATTGGATGTAACGAGCTAAATACAAGGGTGATGATAGCTTATAAAAAGCTGTGTTAGCTTTGGTCGTCAGTTACATTTGGATAGCAAAATAGTTATGTTTCATAGTTAGATAACACCATTGTACTAAGTCCGCCGTAGGGTAAATCAAAGGATGCTAAAAAATTTTCTGTCTTATTTTAATGTTATTAAACATTTTAACTGTAGCGCTGTGTCTGGCAAAGTAGCGACCAGTTTTTTAATGGCAATGGAAGGTCTGATCGTATGGATAAGCGGTACGGTTACCTGTGTATTTATTTTTCAGGGCAGTACTGAGAATTATTTAACGCATCAGCTGTTAATTATGCTGGTATCGTTGTTAGTGATTGGTCTGTTTTATATTTCTAATCTGTACGATTTCAATTCTACCGCTGATGCTATCGAAAAAGACAAAAGAATTGTCGGCATGATTAGAGGCATCACCCTGATTTTTTTCATGGTTATGCTGTGTTCGTTTAACGTGTCGACTTTTTCGCAACAGTGGTTGTTTGTTTGGGGGCTCGTTACCCTGGTTACGCTTTGTCTGGAAAGAGCAAGCGTTTACTATCTTCTTAAAGTACTTGCGCTTAACGGCCATTTAACCCGCCAGATTGTCATCTTTGGTGTGAATGGCTTTACCGGCGAATTTATGGATGCCGTGCAAAATGATAGAAGTCCTTGGGTTAAGGTTACCGGTCTGTTTGATGATCGGTTAGGGCGTACGCCAGCTACAGTTAATGGCAGTCCGGTAGTGGGTAATATTGATGAGCTGGTGCGCTACGTGCGTGACAATCGGTGCTATGAAGTCTTTGTTCTTTTGCCTTTGGATGCCCGGGCGCGTATTGATGAAATCAGTATGAAGCTTAAGCTGTTACCTGTACCTGTCAGGCTGATACCCAGTGTTTCCATGCACGGTTACACAAATCACAAAATTGAATATTTTAACGGTATTCCAACGCTGGAAATTTTAAATAAGCCGTTGTCTGATTGGGATTATCTGATTAAACTCGCAGAAGATCGTTTATTGGGATTGTTTTTCTGTCTATTGCTTGCGCCTGTGTATTTGTTGATTAGTATCATGATTAAAATGGATAGTCCTGGGCCTGTTTTTTTCAAGCAAAAACGTTACGGCTATAACAACAGACTGATTGAGGTTTATAAATTTCGTTCAATGTATGTTAATCAGGCAGATATTGATGCCAAAAAATTAGTGACTCGTGACGATCCCAGGGTTACCAAGCTGGGTGCGTTTTTACGTCGCTCAAGTCTTGATGAAATACCGCAGTTTTTCAATGTGCTGAAAGGTGAAATGTCCATTGTCGGCCCACGTCCTCATGCACTTTCCGCGAGTGCAGAAGGTAAATTGTATGAAGTTGCTGTGGCAGGTTACGCGGAACGACATAAAGTTAAGCCCGGCGTAACCGGTTGGGCGCAGGTTAATGGTTGGCGCGGCGAAACTGATACCGAAGAAAAAATACTCAAGCGTGTTGAATACGATATTGACTACATTAAAAACTGGTCACTTTTTTTGGACTTATTCATTATCTTTCGTACCGTATTTGTTGTTCTTGACCAAAAAAATGCCTATTAATGACGCTAAGTTTTATGAATTCGGTGTTAGGTAATAACTACGTCATAATTACTCAATAATATGGACTCAACCCCATTGACTTTAAGTAATTCTGATTTTGCAAGACTATGTTTTGGATACATTAGCTGTGATAAATTTAAATTTTTTAACCTATAGTCATTTAATAAGGATTTTATTTAGATGAATATTTTACATGTGTTTCGTTCCCCAGTCGGAGGGTTGTTTCGCCATGTGTGTGATCTTGCCGAAGAGCAGGCACGACTGGGTTATAACGTGGGTATAATTTGTGATGCGTCAACCGGTGGAGCCAGTGCTGCCAGTAAGCTTGATGCACTGCAAGCAATTTGTACTTTGGGTGTGCATCGCATTCCTATGAGTCGGCATATTGGTTTTTCTGATGTTAAAGTGTTGCGTAATATTCCACGGCTATGTGCCGGTGAAAATATCGATGTCGTGCATGGGCATGGTGCAAAGGGCGGTGCTTACGGACGTATTCTGGCAAAAATGTTACATGCCAAGGCGATTTACACACCGCACGGTGGTTCCATGCATTATTCCATCACCACGCCAACGGGTATGTTTTATCTGGCACTGGAACGCTGCTTAAAAAAATTCACTGATGGCATTATTTTTGACAGTAAAACCAGTGCTGAGACTTACCGGGGTAAAGTAGGCGGCTTTTCTTGTGCGCACCGTGTGGTACACAACGGTCTGCGTGAATATGAGTTTGACCGTCTCCCGCGCACCGAGCAAGAAAATCAGTTTGTCTTTGTTGGCGAAATAAGAAAACTGAAGGGATTGGATGTTTTATTGCAAGCCCTTGCACTGATTAAAGATCCCGCTGTCAGCTTGTCGGTTTTTGGTTCAGGGCCGGACGAGGCGTTTTTTAAAAATCGCGTGCAAGTGCTGGGGCTGATAAATCAGGTGACATTTCATTTACCTGTTTTTCCAGTGACCAAAGCCTTTGTTAATGCGCGTTGTGTTGTGGTGCCGTCTTTGGCAGAATCATTCCCTTATATCGTTTTGGAAACTGCGGCGGCGCGAGTGCCTTTGTTGACTACCAATGTAGGCGGCATTCCTGAAATATTTGGCCCCCATGCTTATCAACTACTGCCAGCGGGCGATGCCAATGAGTTGGCAAAAGCCATGCAGCGGGTACTGAATGACCACGACAGTGCTGAAAGCCTGGCAGACTCATTGCATAATCATGTGCATACTCACTTTAGATTTTCTACGATGGTGGAGCATATTGTTGGCTTCTACAATGAATTGTTGACTTCCCCGATGCAATTGCCAATAAATGGCCAAGTGATAGCGCAGGCGAAATAATGGTAAATTTAATCAATAAAATAAAATTGGCAGGCAGCGTTGTTATCCACTGAAACCATTAACACCTTAATTTTTAATTCGTTTGATGAAATAGAAACCGTATGGCGGTCATTTGAAGAGAGCAGTGATAATACGGCTTTTCAAAATTTTGATTGGTTGAAGCACTGGTATGACAGTGTTGGCGTAGCATCAGGTTGTCGGGCGTGTCTTGTTGTCGTTGAATATCCCGTTGGCCAGCCTGTTATGCTTCTGCCGTTGGGAATTGAAAAACGGCAGGGCGTAAATTGTCTTGTTTGGTTAGGCGGCGCTGTTTCTGATTATCATGGGCCTTTGTTGAGTCCCCAGTTGTCTGAAAATTTTACACAGGATTTTTTCCAGAAGGCATGGCAAGCAATTCAGGTTAGTTTGCCCGCTTATGATGCGATTTTATTTGAAAAAATGCCCAAAGATATTGGCGCGCAACTCAATCCATTTGTGTCGCTTTCGTGTATTCCCACCGCCAGTAATGCCCATTTTACCTATTTGGGTACGCAGTTTGATGGTTTCCTAAAAGCTAAGCGCAGCAGTAAATCTATTTCCACTGAAAAAAGAAAACACCGGCGCTTGCAAGAATATGGGCAAGTTGAATTTGTTATTGCTAGCGATTCCAAGCAAATAAAACGTTTTCTTGCCGATATGATTGCTCAAAAAGTACGCAGTTACATGGAAATGGGCGTAGCCAACTTGTTTGAAAGCAAGGAGGTTTGTGATTTTTTTAATGTGCTATCGGCGCAAGCCATTCCACTTGGTTTTGTACACCTGAGTGCGTTGATGCTGGATGACAGAATTATCGCAACGCATTGGGGGCTGGTTTACAAAAAACGTTTCTACCATTTATACCCAACTTATGAGCAGTCCGAGTTAACCAAATACGCACCGGGCGGTTTGTTGATGTGGCATTTGTTTGAATGGTGCATCGACAATGGCATTGAAATCTACGACTTTACCATTGGTGACGAACCGTATAAAGATCAGTGGTGCGATCAGGAATTAAAGTTATACGACTACTATCAAGGCAAAACGGTATTAGGTTTGTGTTATGCCTGGGCTTTTAAAACCAGTCGTCTGCTCAAGCGTAAAATCAAACATACGCCTGCTTTATGGAAAGTTGCACAGAGTGTGCGTGCTTTTCTAGGCAAAATACGCCATTAGTGAAACAGTTCTTATCTTTCAAGTTTCATTCAAATAAAGCGCCATAGCGCATCATCAGTGTAGAGACGCAAAATCTTGCGTCTCTACGGTAGACAATCTCTATCTCCCATAACCTAATCCGAGCAAAGATTAGGTCTATTTGTTTAAATTTGGGTAACTACTCAGGAGATGTTAAAAAGTCCACGGAAAACACAAAAAACACGGAAAAGTGCGGATGTTTTGTCGTAAAAAAAATTATTAACGAAAACTTTTTGTGTCTTTTGTGCTTTCCGTGGATAGATAAAAATGCTGTTCCTATCTTTTGGAAAGCTGAGTAGTTACAAATTTGGTTATCTTTGTAAATTTTACCCCGCAAATCCAATAGATTCGTGGCTTGCTGCTACAATACGTTTATTTTAACTGTACAGCCCTGGAAAAAATGGACATCATTCAACGCATTGCCCAAGAGTTATATGTCAACATTAAACAGGTGAGCGCCGCTGTCGCCTTGTTAGACGAAGGCGCTACCGTACCGTTTATTTCCCGCTACCGTAAGGAAATTACCGGCGGTTTGGATGATACCCAATTGCGCATGTTGGAAGATCGCCTCGGCTATTTGCGCGAACTTAATGATCGCCGCGATACCATTCTGGACAGCATTCGCTCACAGGAAAAATTGACTCCTGAGCTGGAACAAGCCATTAATGCGGCGGATACCAAGACTCTGCTGGAAGATTTGTATTTGCCGTATAAACCTAAGCGGCGTACTAAAGCCCAAATAGCGCGGGAAGCAGGGCTGGAGCCACTGGCTGATGCGTTGCTGGCTGATCGTACACTAATCCCTAATATGATAGCCACAACGTATCTTGACGCGGAAAAAGGCGTACCTGATGTTGCAGCGGCATTGGAAGGTGCGCGGCAAATCATTATGGAACGCATTTCCGAGGCCGCAGAATTGCTGGCAACATTACGCGAGCATGTCTGGCAAAAGGGCGTTATTCATGCCGGAGTTGTCGAGGGTAAAGAGCGGGAAGCGGAAAAGTTTAAGGATTATTTCGATTACTTTGAAGCGATCAACAAAATTCCTTCACACCGTGCCTTGGCGTTATTTCGGGGACGCAATGAAGGCTTTTTAAGCATGACATTGAAGCCCGGTACAGATGACCAGCTTGAGCACGATGTGTGCATACAGCAAGTCAATCGTTATCTGAATATCCGTGATACCACAAAACCTGCCGATGCGTGGCTAGCTGAAACGGCAAAGCTGGCATGGAAAATCAAGCTGTTTACCCGTATTGATCTGGACTTGAAGCTTACCTTGCGCGAGGCCGCAGAGCTCGAAGCCATCCGTGTCTTTGCCAGTAATTTAAGGGATTTGTTGTTGGCCGCGCCCGCAGGTGCCAAAACCACAATGGGGCTGGATCCCGGCATCCGTACTGGTGTTAAAGTGGCGATTGTCGATCCCACTGGCAAATTATTGGCGACCGATACTGTTTATCCACATCAGCCGCGCAACCAATGGCATGAGTCGATGAGTACATTGGCAAAGTTGATAAAGATTCACGGTGTCGATCTGGTCAGTATCGGCAATGGCACGGCATCCAGAGAAACCGATCAGTTGGTTGCCGATGTTATGAAGGCTTACCCGGATTTAAAATTTACCAAGATTACCGTCTCAGAAGCGGGGGCTTCGGTGTATTCGGCCTCGGAATTGGCGGCTAAAGAATTTCCGCAGCTGGATGTATCCTTGCGTGGTGCGGTGTCTATTGCCAGACGCTTACAGGATCCATTGGCCGAATTGGTTAAAATTGACCCGAAATCCATCGGTGTCGGCCAATATCAGCATGATGTTAATCAAGCGCATTTGGCCAGAGGTTTGGATGCCGTGGTGGAAGATTGTGTGAATGCTGTGGGTGTTGATGTCAATACCGCTTCTGTTGCCTTGCTTAAGCAGGTGTCGGGGCTGTCTGCCAGTATCAGCGAAAATATCGTGGCTTTTCGTGACAGCAACGGATCATTTAGCAATCGCAAGCAACTGAAAAAAGTGCCACGGCTTGGCGATAAAGCGTATGAGCAGGCGGCAGGCTTTCTTCGTATTATGAACGGTGATAATCCACTGGATGCCTCCGCAGTGCATCCGGAAGCTTATCCGGTGGTTGAAGCCATTATCAGCGATACCGGTAAATCAATCCGTGATCTTATTGGCCAGAGCCAATTTGTTCGTGGTTTAAATGCTGCCAAGTACACCAATGAACGCTTTGGTCTGCCAACCGTTACCGATATTTTGCAGGAACTGGAAAAACCAGGCCGCGATCCTCGACCTGATTTTAAAAGCATCACATTCAAGGCCGGTATCGAAAAAATAACTGATTTAGAAGCGGGTATGCGCCTGGATGGCATCGTTACTAATGTCGCTAACTTTGGTGCGTTTGTCGATATTGGTGTGCATCAGGATGGCTTGGTGCATATTTCACATTTATCAGATACGTTTGTTAAAGTCGCGCGGGATGTGGTTAAAACCGGCGATATGGTTAAAGTAACGGTGTTAGAGGTTGATGTCGAACGCAAACGCATTTTACTGACCATGAAAAGTCAGATTGACGCTGCCGATAAAAAAGACAGAAAAGATCAGCCGGAACGAAACACGCAAAAACAAGTCCATAAACCCAAACAACAAGCGCCGTTACAAGGCACAATGGCCGATGTATTAGCACGAGCCCTGAAAAAATAAAACCTCAAAAGCTCTGCTATACTGGTTTTTATTATTCACTGAACTAGTAGGATTTGAGATGAGCAAATTCCATCGTTTTTTCGTTTCTTTATCATGCGCGAGCGCGTTGCTGGTCTTTACGCCGGTAATTTGGGCGGAT
>NZ_FUKJ01000008.1 GCF_900163745.1 Crenothrix polyspora | reverse complement strand
GCGCTACGTTGGCCTTTGGTCAGCTCGTCGCCGTTCATGGCCAGACACATGGAACAGCCTGGATCGCGCCATTCCCAACCGGCATCCATGAAAATTTTGTCCAGACCTTCCGCTTCCGCTTGCGATTTAACATGATACGAACCCGGTACAGCAATCGCCTGCACACCAGCGGCCACTTTCGTGCCTTTGGCCACTTCGGCGGCAATACGGAAATCTTCTATACGGCCATTGGTACATGAGCCAATAAACACCAAGTCGATGGCGATGTCGGTCATTTTGGTATTGGGGGTTAAGCCCATATACGCCAACGCGCTTTCACAGGCTTTACGTTTGCCTTCGTTGTCAAAACTGTCAGGTGACGGCACAGAGCCATTCACGCCGATGACTTGTTCGGGTGATGTGCCCCAAGAGACTTGCGGGGCAATGTCGGCGGCATCCAGCGTGACGATGGTATCAAATACCGCGCCTTCATCACTAGGCAGACTTTGCCAGTAAGCCAGTGCCTGATCCCAGTTTGCACCTTTGGGTGCGAACTCTTTGCCTTTCAAATAAGCATAGGTTTTTTCATCAGGAGCCACTAAACCGGCTCTGGCACCAGCTTCAATTGCCATGTTGCACAACGTCATACGACCTTCCATCGATAATTCTTTGATGGCATCACCTGCGTATTCGATAACATGGCCATTGCCACCGGCAGTACCAATTTTACCGACAATCGCCAAAGCAATGTCTTTCGCGGAGGAATATTTAGACAGTTTGCCGTTAACTTGTATCAACATGGTTTTGGATTTTTGCTGTGGCAGCGTTTGCGTGGCCATCACATGTTCCACTTCCGATGTACCGATACCGAAAGCCAATGCACCAAAAGCACCATGCGTTGCGGTATGGCTATCGCCGCAGACTACGACCATGCCAGGATGTACAAAACCATGTTCCGGCACGACAACGTGAATCACGCCGTTGTTAGGATTTTTCATGTCGTACAGATTGAGGCCGTTTTCCAGGCAGTTTTCAGCCATCACTTCAATCTGCTTTTTGGCGATAGGATCGGCAATTGGCAAATGGCGATTTTTGGTCGGCACACAATGATCCATTGTTGCCAAAATGCTGTGCGGATTACGGACAGGACGACCACTGAGTCGTAGCCCTTCAAAGGCTTGTGGGCTGGTCACTTCGTGCATCAAGTGGCGGTCAACATAGATTAAAGGTGCCTGACCTGGCACTTCAACCACCAGATGGCTGTCCCAAATCTTTTCGTACATGGTTTTTTTCATAAATAGTTTCCAAAGCTTACAGAGGTCATGGCAACGGGATGCGAATGACATGTTACAGGGTAAATCGGTAGCACATGGGCATGTTAACGTTGTATTATCCTCCAAGATGGGCAGGTTTGGCAATGCGGCAAAAGTGCTGTGAACTATCGTTTGATAGTGATGAAATTAAAACTGACGTTTGCATGAACTTAGAAAAATATTGTCCACGAAAACCAAAAGTAGGCGCTTCTAGGCGACACGAAAAGCACGAAAAGTACAAAAAAACTGGGTACATCGGATAAGGGGATATTACCTCCTGAAAAATTTTCGTGCCTTTCGTGCTTTCCGTGGACAAAAAGAAAACTTAAACAGCTATAGGGCTCGTTATTTTTGCGGTAGAAATCTGACCAATTTTACGGCGTGCTCATCGCGTTTTATGATTTCTAGTGGGTAATCATGCAATTTGATGCTAATACCGGCATCGGGAATGGTCTCCATGAATTCAATAATCAGGCCATTCAACGTCTTTGGGCCTTCGGTAGGCAACGACCATTGCATCACACGGTTTAACTCTCGAATGGTAATATTGGCATCGACCAAATAACTGCCATCACTTTGTTTTCTGGCAGTAACATCTTCGGTAATCAACTCACCAACGATTTCTTGTAACAAATCATCCATCGTCACCAAACCTTGCACATCACCGTATTCATCAACAACCAGGCCAATGCGGATTTTTTCATCTTTAAAACGCATCATCTGAGCGTGTACCGGCGTACTTTCTGGAATAAACGAGGGTTTAACCAGCAGGCTGATAATGGTTTGTTTGTCGAAATCATCCATGTTGAGCAACAACAGCACCTTGCGCAAATGCAGGAAGCCAACCACGCGATCAATACTTTTTTTATACACCGGCAAACGGGTATGAGGACTGTGTTTTATGTGCTCGATAATGCTTTCAAGCGAGGTTTCTAAATCTATACCCACAATTTCATTGCGCGGTGTCATGATGTCTTCAACCGTTGCTGTTTCAAGATCAAGAATGCTCATGAGCATTTTTTGGTAGCGGTGCGACATCAGGGTTTCTGCTTCAGAAATAATGGTTTTTAATTCATCTTTATTCAGTGTGTGCTGGTGATTTTTTTTGACATCGACACGAACAATTTTCAGTAACAAATTGACAAATAAATTAACGAACCAGACGATAGGATAGAAAATTTTCAGTAACGGCGTGTAAATCCAGGCCGCAGGAAAAGCGAGTAATTCAGGTTTTAAGGCGGCGAGCGTTTTGGGGGTAACTTCTGAACATATCAACATCACAATAGTCAGGATCGCGGCGGCAATGGCGATGCTGGATTCTTCATCAGCGTACAGCTTTATGGCAATAACAGTGGCTATGGATGAGGCGAAGTTATTAACGAAATTATTACCTAAGAGAATAAGACCCAGTAAACGATCCGGTCGTTGCAGCAGCGCCTGGGCTTTGATTGCGCCCTTATGTTTCAATTTAACCAGATGTTTTAAGCGGTAACGGTTGAGCGTCATTAAAGACGTTTCAGAGCCGGAAAAAAATGCAGAAAGAATAAGCATTACTGCAAGCATGCCAAACAGCATACTAAGGGGCATATCATTCAAGGAAGGCTGCTCAAGTTGTGAAAACGGTTCTAGTTTCTATTATCTGATAGATTTGTCAAGATTAATCATCAATGATGAAATAATAACGTTTAACGCTAAAAGTTATTGAAATCATCTGTTTGTCGAGTTTTGTCAGATTACATCAACTTAAAACCGAGCTTTTAATACGCGACAAATCTATCGGGTTTAATTTAGCAATCGTTCATTGCTTGATTCTGTTAATCCTGCCAAATTTAATTGATGACGTATGAAAGCGCGTGGACGTTAAAGATTGTTATAATCTTCACCTTTACAAAAATCAATCAAAGCCGCTATTAACGACCGTATGCAGATTGAATTTGTTTTTGATAGTTTAGTTCAAGGAGTCACTAATTTTGACAAACGTGCAGGATATTACCAGTCCGATGTCGGCATCGGAAAAACGTGCCACATGGTCGTTAGCCAGTATTTATGCTTTGCGCATGTTGGGCCTGTTTTTGATTATGCCGGTGTTGTCGTTATTTGCCGAACAGTTGGAAGGCTCCACACCTTTCTTAATGGGGCTATCGATCAGTATCTATGGCTTGACACAAGTGGTCTTGCAAATTCCTTTTGGTATTTTGTCAGATCGCTATGGCCGTAAACAAATCATCATCATTGGACTGATTTTATTTTTTATCGGTAGCGTGGTTGCCGCGCTTTCTAGCACTATTTATGGTGTGTTAATCGGTCGGGCAATACAAGGTTCTGGGGCTATCGCGGCTACGATTATGGCCTTGGTCGCCGATTTAACCCAGGAAGTACATCGTACTAAAGCGATGGCGCTGATTGGTGCAAGCATCGGGGTATCGTTTGGGATTGCCATTACCGCAGGGCCGGTAATTGCGGGGCTTATCGGTGTACACGGCTTATTTTGGCTGATAGCAGTGTTGACGATACTGGCGATACTGGTAGTCATTTATATTGTACCTAATCCGGCCAATTATAAAAGCCATAGCGATACGCAGTTAGTGCCGTCGAAATTTTCGGCCATCTTAAAAAATGCTGAATTATTGCGCTTGAATTACGGTATATTTGTATTACATTTAATGCTGACAGCCAGTTTCGTAGTCGTGCCTTTGGCGATGCGCGACTCAGGTTTGTTGCCGGATAAACATTGGCAGGTTTATCTGCCGGTGTTTGTTACTTCAATGGCGGCCATTATTCCGTTTGTGATTCTGGCGGAGAAAAAACGTAAAATGAAAGGCGTTTTTATCGGTGCGATTGTGGCGCTTATTGTTGCAGATTTAGGTTTAGCAGGGACGAACAGTAGTCTGACCGGTATTGTAATCTTTTTATGGGTGTTTTTCTGTGGGTTCAATTTACTGGAAGCTACCTTACCTTCGCTGATTTCAAAGACAGTGCCAGGCGATCTCAAAGGTACGGCAATGGGCATATACTCCAGTTGCCAGTTTTTGGGGGCGGGTATTGGCGGTGCAGCGGGTGGCTGGTGTTATGGTCAATATGGCATGGGCGCGGTATTTTGGTTTTGTGCGGCAGCGGCTTTTAGCTGGTTTTTGTTGTCGTTGTCGATGAAGCAACCGCGTTATTGGGCCAATTTAATGATTTCCTTAAACGATATGCCGGAATATGAAATAGAGCAATTCGTTAAAGAAGTCCTAAAAGTTATTGGCGTGGAAGAGATTACTTTACGCACAGATGAAGCCGTGGCTTACTTGAAGGTTGACAACCAGTGCCTGGAAAAAGATCAATTACAAGCTTTAATTAATCAATATGTTAACCGATAATGCGTTGGAATATGACAACAGTGTTCAGGTTAAATAAAAACAACGGGGAAATACTATGCTCAATAAAGTGACGTTGATTGGAAATTTAGGTGCAGATCCTGAAATACGCTACATGCCCACCGGTGGCGCAGTAGCTAATATTAGTGTTGCGACGACTTTTAGATGGAAGGACAAACAGTCTGGCGAAAGAAAAGAGGCCACAGAGTGGCATCGGGTAATATTTTTTAACCGGTTGGCCGAGATTGCCGGTGAATATTTAAAAAAAGGCAGCCAGGTTTATGTAGAAGGACGGCTGCAAACCCGCAAATGGCAAGGTCAAGACGGACAAGATCGTTATACTACCGAAATCATCGCTACCGAAATGCACATGCTGGGTAGTAAAAGTGGCGGCACGGGGGCTATGCATAATAACGAGCCCAGTCAATACCCGCAAAACAGCCATTCAACGCTAGAAAAGCCAGCCGTACAGATACCTTCACGCTCTATGCCGGAAGCCAATACGGGCAGCAGTATGCCAAACATGCCTGCCAATTTCGATGATTTTGATGACGATATTCCGTTTTGATCTGCATTAAAGTCTTTCTGAAAATCAATGCCAAGCATTCGGTAATGCCTGATTACTTCATCCGTACAAACAGCCGATCCGTTCTACATCAGCTCGAAGGATGTGCTGAACAAAGTAAAACACATCGCTCGCGATTAATTCACAACTGGCAAAAAATTGATCTAAATCAAATTTATTAGATTATAAACATAGACAATAATACCTCACAATAAAAAAACAGAGGAGATTATTATGGCTTTAATCACTTGGACTGCAGCACAATACGGCACTAATGTTGGCTTTGCAGATGAAGAACATAAGACATTGTTTGGCTTGTTAAACAAACTGTATGACGACGCTACTGGCGGTGCAAACCGTAGTACAATCGGTGCGTCATTGGATGCATTGATTGCTTATGTGGTTGACCACTTCGCCCATGAAGAAAAAGAAATGGAAGCAAAAAACCATGCCGGACTTGCTGCCCATAAAGCAGAACACGTAGCATTGGTTGGCATTTGTGCGGATTTACAAAAAAAATTCCATGCCGGTGAAGCAGATGTCACCGAAGAAGTAGGCCAGATGGTCAAAGGTTGGCTGGATAATCACATTCCTAAATTTGACATGCCTTATGCAGGTGCTTTGAATAGTTGATATTTTTAAAACAAAGGCTCGTAAATTCCATTAATCCGCGAGCCTTTTAAAGCCATTGATTAAGAAAATGTTACTATAGCCATAGCAATATTGACTATGGGCTATAATTGAATTAATAGTCGATTTCGTAACAATTTTCTAAAAAACATGGCAGAAAACTCATTAAAAGTAGAGTGGAGTGACGCAATAGCGACAGGGCATCGTGCGACAGACAATCAGCACAAAATGCTGATTGACATTATTAATGAGCTTGCAGAAGCCATCGAAACCAAACAAACCGATTTTAAGATGAGGACAATTCTTAATTTCTTGCAGTATTATACAGAATGGCATTTTGAACGCGAAGAGATGTGTATGGCGCGTGTAAAATGTCCGATGGGTGAAAAAAATAAAGCAGCACATCGCGTATTTCTTGAGCATCTTAAAAAATTTCAAGAGGAATATAAGAGTAATCCATCTGTAGATTTTGCGGAAAGAGTGTACAAAGAACTGGTAAATTGGCTTGTCAATCATATTCAAGGGATTGACACGAGCCTTAAAGACTTTTCCGAACAAAACATTACGGAATGTAAGTCATCGCATAATCGGAGTTGACGCAAAATTTAAGGCTTTCACCGGACTCCCGCTTCAGAGTATCCTGTGATCCTATCATCAAAAAAACATTCACCTCAAAATTGGCAATCCTGAATCAACGCCTAGATTTTGCGCCCTGTGCCTTAATAAATGATCCATCAGCACAATCGCCAGCATAGCTTCAGCAATGGGCGTTGCCCGTATCCCGACACATGGATCATGGCGACCTTTGGTGACCACTTCAATCGCCTCGCCTTTGACATTAATGCTTCTGCCCGGCAAATGCAAACTGGATGTAGGCTTCAAGGCAATGCTGGCAACAATGTTTTGGCCACTGGAGATTCCCCCCAAAATACCACCGGCATGATTGCTTAGAAAACCTTCCGGCGTGATTTCATCTCGAAATTGGGTGCCTTTAGTATTGATACAATCAAAACCACCGCCAATTTCTACGCCTTTTACCGCGTTAATGCTCATCAAAGCATGGGCAATATCGGCATCCAAACGATCAAAAATGGGTTCGCCCAATCCAGGCGGTACATTGCCGGCAACGACTACAATACGTGCGCCAATGGATTCGCCTTCTTTACGCAGCGCATCCATGTAGCGTTCCATTTCTGCTACTTTATCGACATCGGGACAAAAGAACGGGTTGTTGCCAATTTCATCCCAATCGATTTTGTCGATGGTAATCGGGCCAAGCTGCGATAAATAACCCCGCACTTCAATACCGGCGACTTGCCTGAGGTATTTTTTGGCAATCGCACCGGCCGCCACGCGCATGGCGGTTTCACGCGCAGAAGAACGGCCACCACCACGATAATCGCGAAAACCGTATTTATGTTGATAAGTGTAATCAGCATGACCAGGCCTGAAGGTATCGGCAATATTGGTATAATCTTTTGAGCGTTGATCGGTATTTTCAATCAACAGGCCAATCGGCGTGCCGGTAGTTTTGCCTTCAAATACGCCAGAGAGGATTTTAACTTCATCCGCTTCACGGCGCTGGGTGGTGTGCCTGGACGTGCCCGGTTTACGGCGATCCAAATCAATCTGCAAATCTTCTTCACACAACGGCATTCCCGGTGGGCAACCATCGACGATAGCACCCAGGGCTAAGCCGTGGCTTTCGCCAAAACTAGTCACCGTAAATAATTTTCCAATCGTATTACCGGACATATTAAACTAACGCCTCTTCAAAAATGGGTTGGTATTCTCGAACTTGCTCAGCAGTCAGCAAAAATACACCATCACCACCTCGCTCAAAACTCAGCCAGTAAAAAGATACATCAGGGAACATGTTTTGTAAGGTTTCCGCACTGCTACCAACTTCTACGACCAAAATGCCCTGCTCTGCCAAATACTCATCAGCATCAATCAGTATGCGTATCACCAGATCCAATCCAGATTGCCCGCCTTTAAAGCCCATTGCAGGCTCGGCGTGGAATTCTATCGGTAACTTTTCCCATTCATCAATACTGACATAAGGTGGATTACTGACAATCACATCGTACTTGCTGTGTGGCAAGGTTTTAAATAAATCAGAATGATACAAGGTGACAAAATCTGCCATATCGTGCTTAGCGACATTCTTTTCGGCAACAGCCAGAGCATCGAGTGATAAATCCACCGCATCAATCAACGCATCAGGGAACGCATACGCACAGGCAATCGCAATACACGCACTGCCGGTACATAAATCTAAAATTCGCTCAACGTTATCTTCATTCACCCAAGGCACAAAACGCTGTTCAATCAATTCGGCAATCGGTGATCGGGGTACTAAAACACGCTGATCGACATAAAACGGCAAGCCAACAAAAATAGCCTCATGGGTCAAATAAGCGGCGGGCACGCGCTCACTAATACGGCGCTCGATAATGCTGATGACTTCTTGACGTTCGTCAGGTGTTAATGTCGCACAAAAATAAGACTCCGCCAAATTATAAGGTTGATGCAGTGTATGCAACACCAAAGCCGCCGCTTCATCAAGCGCACTCGCCGTACCATGACCAAAACTGACCTGGGCACGGGTAAATTGGCTGGCACCCCATCGAATATAGTCGCGGATAGTTGATAAGCTTGTTAACACATCAAAACTGGTTTTATTCATAATGACTGCACACTGAGTACTGATCGGTAAAATAATAGGATTTTCCTGAACACTTTGCAGACCACAATAATAGCTGCGGTGATTTAACCAGGCGTGGCTGGCTGTTTAATCTGTATAGATGCAAGATTATTATTCCAGACAGAATCCCTGCGGGAACGAATTAAGCGTAGGACTGAACAGCCCAAATTGACAAAGGCCGAAAGCAGGAGACCACCATCGAACACATAATCGCCCTACTTTAAAAAACGTAACTGTTTAAATAAGCAGAGCGAAGATAGATTACTCAGTTGCTACCGGCTACCTGTTAAGACAAGCTGCGGTAATTAATCGACGATCTTATATTTACTGCTAGAAAAGTCAACGCGATCGCGTAACTCTTTACCGGGTTTAAAATGCGGAACATGCTTCTCTGCCAACTCGACAGATTCACCTGTTTTAGGATTACGACCCATGCGTGGCGGGCGTTTATGCAAAGAAAAACTACCAAAGCCTCGAATCTCGATTCTTTCACCGGAAGACAGTGCCTGATTCATGTTTTCAATGATGCACTTTACTGCCAGCTCCACATCTTTTGCTGCTAAATGAGGTTGTTGTTTTGCAAGAGCTTCAATTAATTGAGATTTTGTCACATCGTATCCTGTGAAAAAAAGTGAATGACTCAGGTACAAAGTTTATAGACTCGATGATGACTTTTTAATTAACACACGTTTAAAAAAGCACATTCGACCCATTTAAATCGTAAGCAACTAAAAATACTTATACAACTGTCTTCTACTTGTGTAAACCTGAAGAACCAGTAAAAATAACGTTTACAGGAGAGGCATCTGAAAGACACCTCTCCCAATAACACGTTTTATTTTTCCATTTTTTTGAAGATATCAGCAAACGTAGGTGTCGCTGATGGCTGCTGGGTATGGTCTTTAATCGTGTGGGTTTCTTCTTCGTAATCTTTCGCTTTCATCGACAAGGAAATGGTTTTGCTTTTCTTATCAACACCAATAAATTTGGCTTCTAAAGCATCGCCTTCTTTTAACAATGTCCGTGCATCTTCAACGCGATCACGTTGAATCTCAGAAGCGCGTAAATAGCCTTCAACGTTATCAGCCAAGGTAATTACCGCACCTTTAGCATCGACTTCTTTAATAATGCCTTTGACGATAGTGCCTTTTTCATTGGTGGCCAAGAAGTTTTGGAACGGATCTTGTTCCAGTTGCTTAATGCCTAAAGAAATACGCTCACGCTCAGAATCGACGGCCAAGATCACTGTTTCCAGTTCGTCGCCTTTCTTGAAATCACGAACCGACACTTCACCGTCATCTGCCCAAGAAATATCGGACATGTGAACCAAACCGTCAATGCCACCATCCAAACCGATGAAGATACCGAAATCAGTGATGGATTTAATCTTGCCGCTGATCTTGTCGCCTTTGTTGTGCGTTGCTGCAAACTCATCCCAAGGATTAGTTTTGCATTGCTTCATACCCAAAGAAATACGACGACGATCTTCGTCAATTTCCAGAATCATGATTTCAACTTCGTCGCCTAATTGAACCAATTTGGAAGGATTAACGTTTTTGTTGGTCCAATCCATTTCGGATACGTGAACCAAGCCTTCAACGCCTTCTTCAATCTCAACAAAACAGCCGTAATCGGTCAGGTTGTTAACTTTACCGAATGCGCGTGTACCGGCTGGGTAACGACGGGCGATGTTTTGCCAAGGATCTTCACCCATTTGCTTCATGCCTAATGAAACACGGTTTTTGTCTTTGTCATATTTCATGACTTTAACTTTAATTTCCTGGCCAATCTCTACACACTCAGACGGATGACGTACACGGCGCCATGCCATATCGGTAATGTGCAACAAGCCATCGATGCCGCCAAGGTCAATAAACGCGCCGTAATCGGTCAGGTTTTTAACGATACCAGTGACGATTGCGCCTTCTTCCAGCGTCTTCATCAATTCTTCGCGTTCTGCGCTGTATTCTTTTTCTACTACAGCACGACGAGACAGCACGACGTTGTTACGCTTTTGGTCGATCTTGATGACTTTGAATTCTAAGTCACGATTTTCCAGGAATGTGGTGTCGCGGATAGGACGCACATCAACCAAAGAACCTGGCAAGAAGGCACGCAATGCGCCTACTGCAACCGTGAAACCACCACGGACTTTGCCATTGATGCGGCCAACAATCGTGGTTTGTTTTTCGAAAGCGGTTTCCAGTTCAAACCAGGCTTTGTTTCTTTTCGCTTTGTCACGGGAAAGAAGAGTAGCACCTAAACCGTCTTCAAATAAATCCAACGCGACTTCGATTTCGTCACCGATCTGAACTTCCAATTCACCGTCGTTATTCAAAAACTGCCATTTTGGAATGACACCTTCGGATTTGGACTGGGTGCTAACGATAACCATATCGTTTTCAATGTCAATCACTGTGCCGATCAACATGGCACCTGGATTCATTTTGGTTTTACTCAGACTTTCTTCTAGTAATGCAGCAAAGCTTTCGCTCATCTTCTTATTTCCCAGACTTGTTAAAAACTACACAAGCCTTCTCTTTATCAAAGTTAAAAAAACCACAAGAAACCATTTTCTTGCAGCAACAATAAATCCTTAATGGATTAAACCTAACACTTCTTCAATCACGGCAGTTATGCTCATGTCAGAAGAATCAATATACAACGCATCGCTCGCCATGACTAAGGGAGCAGTCTCCCGCTCCATATCCCGACGATCACGCTCTTCTATTTCATCTGTTATGAGTGAAAGATTAGCATCAATTCCTTTTTCTTTCAACTGTTTATATCGTCTAGTCGCTCTTTGTACTGCACTGGCCGTCAAATAAACCTTGTTCTGTGCATCTGGAAAAACCACAGTGCCCATATCACGGCCATCGGCGACCAATCCGGGTAACTGACGAAAATCTTTTTGTTTTTGCAATAATACCCGCCGCACTTCCGGCAATGCCGCCACTACCGAGGCTACCGTACCAGTACTTTCCAAGCCCAGTTGCGCCGTGATGTTTTCACCGTTGAGTTTAACGATCAATTCGTCAGCACATTCAAACTCCAGCACGATGTTTTGCGCTACCTTGACGATCTCCTCTTCATCATTCAAATCCACCGATTGTTGCAGCAAGGCAATCGCTAAAGAACGGTAGATTGAGCCGCTATCCAGATAGTGCCAGCCCAGTTTTTTGGCGACTAATCGGCTTACTGTGCCTTTACCGGCACCACTTGGGCCATCAATAGTTAAAACGGGAATTGTCATTTTATTATCCTTGTTGCTCAAATCGTAGAGACGCAATGTGCGTCTCTACGCTGTGCCATTCTCAATCTTAAACGGTTTCGATGTGCTCTTCGTAACAGGTCAAATCCAATCCTAAATTTTTCACCAAATCTTTAAACTCAGGGAATGAGGTATTGACGTTCAGGCAATCCAGCACCGTAATCGGCGCACTGGCACGCAATCCCGCTATAGAAAACGCCATCGCAATACGGTGATCGCCATGAGAAACTACCGTACCACCACCTATCGTTCCGCCTTGAATCACCATGCCATCCGGCGTAGGCTCAGCCTTCACACCCAATATTTTTAAGCCATCAGCCATCACCTGAATACGGTCAGATTCTTTAACGCGCAGTTCTTCAGCACCGCTCAAACGGGTTTGGCCTTCGGCACATGCCGCCGCCACGAATAATACCGGAAATTCATCAATCGCCAAGGGTACGAGTGCTTCTGGGATATCAATGCCTTTTAACGGGCTGTACACCACATGCAGATCCGCCACCGGTTCGCCGCCCACTACGCGCTCATTAAGAACTTCAATGTTTGCGCCCATTAAACGGAGTATGTCGATAACACCGGTACGGGTTGGGTTAATGCCGACATGGTGCAAAGTCAGATCAGAACCTGGCGCAATCGATGCACCGACCAGGAAAAACGCCGCCGAAGAAATATCGCTAGGTACGTCAATATCACTGGCGGTCAACTTGCCTTCTGCGGTGATTGAAACGGTGCTACCATCTTGTTTAACAGGATAATTAAAGCCACTTAACATCCGCTCAGTATGATCGCGGGTGGGTGCAGGCTCGGTAACGGTAGTTACGCCTTGTGCATACATGCCAGCCAACAATAGGCAGGATTTCACCTGGGCGCTGGCCATCGGCATCACGTAATCAATGCCGTTCAATTGCCCTGCTTTACCAGTGATGTAGAGCGGTGCGGTACCTTTTTCAGTAGTTTTTATGTCCGCACCCATAGCAGCTAAAGGATCAGTGACGCGTTTCATCGGACGGCCTGACAATGATTTATCACCGGTCAATACACAATCAAAGGCTTGGCCTGCTAATAAACCACTCAGCAAACGCATGGAAGTACCAGAATTACCCAAATCCAACGGATTTTTCGGCGCTTGCAAACCGTGTTTGCCAACACCGTGGATAGTCACCTCACCATTGGTTGGGCCTTCAATGGTAACGCCCATATCGCGAAACGCCTGCAAAGTGGCCAACGCATCTTCGGCTTCCAGAAAGCCTTTGACATGGGTTACGCCATCCGCCAGCGAACCCAGCATAATGGAGCGGTGCGACATGGACTTGTCGCCCGGCACCCGCGCCGCGCCTTGTAATGAACCACCGGGTTGAATTTTAACTGTTATTGATTTTG
>NZ_FUKJ01000066.1 GCF_900163745.1 Crenothrix polyspora | reverse complement strand
GCGCTGTGCGCTGCCGATGGCAATATCAGCGCCAAAAGCGCCCGGCGGCTTGAGCAAAACCAGGCTTAACAAATCAGCGGCAACGGTCACCAACGCTGACTTGGCGTGGGCAATGCTAATGATGTCACCCAGATCTCTAATTTCGCCTTTAGAGCCGGGATATTGCACCAGCACCGCAAAAAAATTGTGCTGTTGCAAATCAGCATACGGGTTGGTGACGATGACATCATAGCCGATGGAGTGGGCACGGGTTTTAACGACTGCGATGGTTTGTGGATGGCAGTCCTGATCGATCACTAGCGTATTGGCCGGATTAGTGCTCAAACGCCTGGACATGGCCATCGCCTCCGCAGCCGCCGTGGCTTCATCGAGCAAGGAGGCATTGGCAAGTTCCAGGCCTGTCAGGTCGATAACCATTTGCTGGAAGTTTAGCAAGGCTTCCAGCCGCCCCTGGCTGACTTCCGCCTGATAAGGCGTGTAAGCCGTGTACCAGCCAGGATTTTCCAGGACATTGCGCTTGATCACGGCGGGCATAATGGTGTCGTAATAGCCCATGCCGATCATCGAGGTAAAAACTTTGTTGCGTTCACGCGCTTTGTGCATGTGTTTGATGACGGCGCTTTCGCTGATGGTTTCCGTCAACTTAAGCGGCTCATGGTTAATAATGTCGTCCGGCAGGGCTTTTTCAATGATGTCTTCCAAGTCGGCCAAACCGAGGTCGGCCAGCATTTCTTGGATTTGTTGCGGGTTAGGGCCAATATGGCGGTGCATAAAATGGCCGCGCATTTCCAATTGGTTCAAGCTGGGACGTGGGCTAGGCATGGGTTATCTCTGGTAGCGGTGGGGAACAAAAGGTAACGGGGTGACTGTGGCGGGAATCTGCTGTCCACGAACGCTAGCGTACAAACGGGTGCCGATGGCGGCATGGCTACGATTAAGCAAAGCCATTGCCACCGGCCTACCCAAGCTTGGCGCATAGCTGCCACTGGTGACATGGCCTATGATATCGTCATTATCGTTAATAATGACGCTGCCTTGTCGTACGGGTTGCTTGCTGTCTATACTCAGCCCCACCCGGATTTTCTCAGGGCCTTGTTGTAGCTGTTGGATAATTTTGTCAGCGCCTGGGAAGTCTGTGTGGCCTTTTTTAATCAGCCAAGACAAACCTGCTTCTACCGGTGTAATGGTTTCGTTAAGCTCATGCCCGTAAAGGCATAAACCCGCTTCCAGGCGCAAGGTGTCCCTTGCACCCAAGCCTATGGGAGCAACATCATTTTCGGACAGGAGCAAGCGGGCTAATGCTTCGGCATGGCTAGCGGCAACGGAAATTTCAAAACCGTCTTCTCCCGTATAGCCGCTGCGGCTGACGGTGCATTGAATGCCGCCCAGCCCGGTTTCACAGGCTTGCATAAACGGCAAGTTAGAGGCCATTGCGGAGAATTTCCGCATAATTGTTGCTGCCGAAGGCCCCTGTAAGGCAAATAGTGCCTGCTCAGTAAGTTCAATCAATTGACAGCGATCGGATAACCGGTTGCTTAGATATTGAAAATCCTTCTCCTTGCATGCGGCATTGACCACAAGCACCAAACCAGACCCAATACGGGTAATAATGATGTCATCAATACTGCCGCCATCACTGTTCGTTAATACGGTATATTTTTGCTGTCCGGATTTAAGCCCGGTAATATCGCTGGGGGTCAGACGTTCAAGTTCATCGGCAACCCCATCACCTGAAACCATGCATTGTCCCATGTGCGATATATCGAAAAATCCGGCCTGGCTACGGCAATGCAGGTGTTCGCGGACAATCCCATCCCAGTACTGTATAGGCATCTGATAGCCTGAGAAAGCCACCATTTTAGCGCCAAGCTCCAGATGTAACGCATGGAGGGGAATTTGTTTTAACATGGTTCCCCTTTAAAAGAACTGAGCTTGTCCAGCAAATAATCCAAATCGTTTTCGGTATGGTCGGCACAAACCTGCAACCTGATTTCCTGCTCGCCCTTGGGCACAACCGGATAATTCAGCCCAGTCACCAGGATGTTATGGGCAAATAAATAGGCAACCAAAGCTGATGTTTTAGCCGTATCCCTGACAAAAATCGGCACGATAGGATGTTCACCGGGCAAGGTTTCATAGCCTAAGCGCTCCAGACCGGCCCTAAGCTGAATACTTAAACGCCGCAGCCTTCCAACCAGCAGTAATCCTTCAGGGCTGTCCAGGATGTTCAATGCAGACAGGGACGCTGCCGCTTCGGCAGGCGTGATGGGGTTTGAGTAAATATAAAACGGCGAGGTCTCGCGCAAATAGTCTATTACCGTAGAACTGGCGACCACATAGCCGCCGTTAACTCCCAGCGACTTGCCCAGGGTGGCAATCAGGATATCCGCCCTGCCGCCCGTTACTTCTTCGCTGCCGCGCCCCCTACTGCCAAAAGCGCCTACACCATGAGAATCATCAACAACGGTAATAATCCCTTCTTCGTAATCTTCTTCATGCTGCTTACAGCAGGCATTGATCTTATCGATCTGTGCATGATCGCCACGCATACTGAATATGCCATCGGTCACGACACATACCCGTTTAACTCCCCCTTTATTGGCGACAAGAATGTTATCCAGGGCATCAATATTCGCATGGGCATAAACTTCTTTCCTGGCAGGATGGGAAAGGCGAATCGCATTGATGATACAGCTATGGTTGAGCGCGTCGCTGACGACCAGGGTATCTTCTGAAATGAACTGGGGCAAAACGCCCATCATGGTCGCGTAGGCGGCACTGAATAGCATGGCCGACTCGCGTCCGTGAAATTCCGCCAACCGCATTTCCAGGTCTTTATGCGGTTGATAAGTTCCACTGATGAACCGCACCGCACCAGACCCTGTGCCATATTTTTCAGCAGCTTCGGCTTCGGTCTTTATCACTTGGGGATGCAATGACAATCCCAGGTAAGAATTTGAATTCATACGCAGGAATTCCCTATCGCAGTAGCCTTCAAGAATATAGCGTGGGCCTAAGCCATTTTCCGCGGCCTTGATACCTGTGATAACTTTTTCATGACCCTTGCGGATGCCTTGTTCTTGCAGGCTGGTCAATTGTGCGGCGAACCATTGTTCAACTTTATCTAGCGACATAAGCGGCCTCTTTGGTCTTTTGCCCATTGATGGTTATTTGTTTCAGCATATCCTGAACCGTTGCAGGCAAATCATATATGGGTTTCCAGCCCCACTCGGCGCGGGCAGCGCTATCGTCCATATGCCTTGGCCAGGAATCGGCAATCGCCTGCCGGACAGGGTCAATGCTGTAGCTGATGGTAAAGTCGGGAAGGTGTTTTTGTATTTCCGCCGCAAGCTGCCCAGGGGTAAAACTCATGGCAGTGACATTAAAGGCGTTACGGTGTTTCAATGTTGCGCTATCCGCTTCCATCAAGGTGATAGCGGCGGCAACCGCATCGGGCATATACATCATATCCAGTTGGGTATCAGCCCGAAGAAAACAGTCATAGTGCCGATATTTTACCGCTGCATAAAATATATCGACGGCGTAATCGGTCGTACCGCCGCCCGGCAGAGTTTTGTGGGAAATCAGCCCCGGATAACGCAAGCCACACGTATCGACACCATAACGGTGAAAATAGTAGTCGCAAAGCAGTTCGCCAGCCACTTTGGTAATGCCATACAGGGAATTAGGTCGCTGTATGGTATCTTGCGGGGTATCAAAAGCCGGTGTCTCAGGGCCGAATGCACCGATAGAACTGGGAAAAAACACGGCGCAACCGTGCGTTCTGGCAGTTTCCAGCACATTAAGCAGGCCGTTGACATTAATGTCCCAGGCTTCGATCGGTTTGGTTTCTGCTACAGCGGAAAGTAATGAGGCCAGATGATAAATCGTATCACATTGATAGCCTGCAACGATTTTGTTAAGAGCCGAAGCATCGCGGACATCCAGGCGGCAATAGGGATCTGCCTGGGTCAATTCACTAGCTAAGCGGTTGTTATATCCAGCAGCGATGACATTTTCGGCACCGTATTTGTCACGCAACACCTGCGTCAGTTCCACCCCGATTTGGCCGGTGGCACCAGTGACTAGAATTTTCTTCATCTAACCCCCAACGCCTGCTTGCTGTTATTGTTGTTGTTTTATACTGCGTTAAATCCAAACCAAGAAAAAACTGATTTTACCCCACCCTCCTAATGGTAAAACTTGGTTTACTGATTCCTTAGACCGTATGACCCCAAAAGTATGGAATTGTTGCCTTATTGCCAATGCACATGATGCCCAATGTGCAGAAATTTTTACGTAAAGAAAAGAGAAGTGTTGTCAGCTATTCCCGTTCATGGGTTAAGCGATTGATATTAAATAATTTATTTTTTCTGGTCTTGNNCGAGCGCGAAAAATAAAATGTGTTTAAAATCAACATAGTTAGACCATGAACGGGAATAGCTGAAGTGTTGTTTATGCCTGATCAGAGCCGCCCACTGCGTCTTAATCGCCGGAAAACTTGCCAATGATAGAGTTTAGCGAGTAATGGGCGTACCAGTGGTAACCCGATCAACCAAGCCAGCGGTTTCAATAACGGCACTTTGCTCATGAGCAGGATATAGGCATCCATTTCCGAAAGAATTTGCTGATTCTCATCCTGGACATGCAGTTCGGTTAATGCCTTGCGGGGGTCAATTCCTATTTCACGTAAGTGATCTTCCTTACCGGTGATATCAGTCCAGCAGACATTTTCGCCCGCTTTTCCTACAAGTTTTTCATAACTGAGCCTGTCTTTGACGCACTTGGGGCAGGCACCATCGTAATAAACAATAATTTTTGGATTATCCTGATTCATAGTTATTTTTTCGGTCAATGTGCTAACAAATATTGCAGGCCGGTGTCTGAATTCTATCAGAAACCTACGAACTTACAGATAACATTATGGCCATATTACAAACTTTAGGCGTGACATCGTGCGTGGGTGGGGCAGTGCCTTTCTGTGGCTCTGCGGCAGAAATGCTGCGTGACGAATTTGCCCGACAAATACCCGGACAAAACCGACTGAAACTCCAGTGGCATATGCTTCATCCTGAAAACAAAGGCTCAAAAGATGAAAAACTAGCCCGGCTTAATCAATCGATAAGCCAGTTTACGGAGTATTGGACCAAAGAAAATCAAACTTTTCTACTGGTGGGCGGTGACCATTCCTGTGCAATGGGCACCTGGGGCGGTGTCATCAATGGCTTGCGGCAGCCCGGTCAATTCGGCCTGATCTGGCTGGATGCACACATGGATGCACACACTTTTGCCACCTCCCCTTCTGGGAATATCCACGGTATGCCCATCGCTGCGTTACTGGGCAGGGCCGACGAAAAGTTGGCGGCAATGTATCCCAGTTCCGATATTATCAAACCGGAAAACCTTGTTCTGATTGGTGTCCGAAGTTATGAATCCGAGGAATATGGCCTATTAAAGCAAGCCGGTGTAGACATTGTTTTTGTCGACGAGATTAAGGGGCTTGCCCAAGTGTTAATTAAAGCTATTGATAAGCTTAGCTTGTCTTGCCAGATCATTGGTATCAGCATTGATTTGGATGTTTTAGATCCTGAAGATGCGCCCGGAGTGGAAACACCCGCCCAAGGTGGTATTAAGGCCGAAGAGTTACTTGCTGCACTTTCCTTGATTAATCGGCATCCGAAAATATGCGGCCTGGAAATATGCGAATTTAATCCGGAAAAAGACACCCGCAATAAAACCTTGCACTTGATGAAAGCGATTATTGAGGCCTTCTTTGTTGCCCCTGACAAGCAATAAAATACAGCTAGACTAAGGTATCGGTCTCGGCCGCCATAATAAAATCATTCACATGGAGTCCCCGTATCTTGTGTGACCACCAGGTCACTGTCACTTTTCCCCACTCGATTACAATGGCCGGATAGTGGTCTTCCTGTTCACAGGGTACGCCGACTTTATTGGTAAACGCCAGAACATCTGTAAAATTATCGAATTTGAAGGTTTTTGTTAAGCTCTGGAGCCATTTGCTTCAATCAGCACAGCCCGATAATTGCGGCATAAATTCGTCAATTTCTGACTGGCTCGCCAACGGTACGCCAATTCTGTAGGCTTCACAATTTTTACTGGTCAGGTTACTCATGGGGCATCCCTCTGTTAATGCATCAGTAAGCCAAATAAATTTTTTGGATCATCGAGTTCAGGTATCAAGGGCAACTCTGTCCCCAATTGATAATCTTTTGCAAGTTCATAAACCACCCGCAGTATAGAATAATCTTCCAAGGCAAAGCCAACCGAATCAAAGAGGGTAATCTCATGATTATTCTGTCTTCCGGGCTTATTATTGCAGACCAGTTCCCACAATTCGGCATAAATGTGATTGGCTGTACACTGCTGCACCTCGCCTTCCTCCAAGGTTTGTGGCGTATATTCAACGACCAGTTTCACTTGCTTAAGGAATTCTACGGAAAACTCGGTCTTTCCTGGGCAGTCGCCACCCATGGCCTGTATGAAAGTGCCGGGAGAAATATCTTCAAATTCAAATAAGAATTGCCGTTTTTTGGCGGCTGTTGCCGTTATGACAATATCGACATTCTGCACGGCTTCGGCAATACTGCCACAAGGAATTAAGCTGAACTTTTGTCCAGATAAATTTGTTGAAAATTTTGCCATAGCTTGGGGGTCTACATCGTAAAAGCGGACGAATTCCAAATTAAAATAACTGGCAAATGCCATTACCTGAAATTCCGCTTGCGCACCTGTGCCAATAATGGCCAATGACTTTGCCCCTTTACGGGCGAGATATTTTGCTGCCAGAACGCCTGTCGCCGCCGTCCTGAATGCCGTTAATAAAGTCATTTCACTAATCATCAGCGGATATCCACTAGCGACATCGCTTAAGAGTCCTATGGCGACTACATTGAGTTTACCTTTAAGCGGGTTGCCAGGATGGCCGTTAACATATTTAAATGCGTACAGTTGTTGGCTTGAACAGGGCATTAGTTCAATAACGCCCTGTGGATAATGCGTTGCATGCCGTGGCGATAACACAAATTTATGCCAATGCCCAAAATCTTCTTCCAAGGCGGTGGTAACGCGTTGAAAAAAACTCTCCACACCCAGAATTCGTACCAATTTTTGTACGTCTGTTACGCTAAGGATTTTCATTTTCACAGTATGTTCCTTATTTTAAAAACGCTTTAAGTCCTCACATTGAGCGGGTATAAAAAACGAAAGTTAACGTATTTTGTGTATGTTTTCGCTGCAATTAGAGGATTTTAAAATATTGCAATATTTTGCAAAAAAATGCGTTTATTTTTTATCCGCGATTTTATCGGCAAACTTTGCCTTTTTCTCGGCAATTTAACAGAAGTCAAGCCGCTCAATGTGAGTAAGTCTATGGGGCAATACTGCTATCATTAAATAAAGTAGTCTTTAAATAACAAATGGTCACCCTCCGCTATGTGTCAGGGCTAAAACCAAGGACACGGACAGCACTCGGATGTGGAACGTAACATCCTCTGGCACTTTTCTACCATATATTTAATTAATCTATGTTTATCATGCACCTATCAATTTATTTGGTAACAACTCATTACCCACAGGAAAAATCGTAAAAATAAAGTTACAATATCCTCATGAT
>NZ_FUKJ01000198.1 GCF_900163745.1 Crenothrix polyspora | reverse complement strand
CTCAATATTGTTGAAAATAAATAGGTTATGAAGGACACAAAAGAATAGCGTATTCGGATATTCATTATTAATCGTGGAGTTCGGCAAGTCAGCTAAACCAGGCATTGGCGCAATAAAAACTATCGTATACTTTGGTTTGTCTGTGGTCTCTCCGTCAAGCTAAAAAACTTGAATATTGAGTATAAGGCTAACCCTGACCCCAAACAAGTCGAAACGCTTAAACAACGCGCTGAGTGACTAGCTGTTAGACTGGTAAGCCAAGTTTTAACGACATTTTTTTGATAACACGGGAATGACTATGAGTGAAATTTACGGGCAGCAACATCGGCAAATGCAGGATACTTTTGGCACGAAAAATTTGGCTGATCGTTTGGATAAAATCATCGTAGCCACAGAAATTGCCGATGACCGCAAGGATTTTATCGAAACGCGAGATATGTTTTTTCTAACGACAATTGACCACCGAGGTTTCCCTACTTGTTCGTACAAGGGCGGCAATCCTGGATTTGTTAAGGTATTTGATAGTAAAACGCTGGTATTTCCAAGCTTTGATGGCAACGGCATGTTTTTATCGATGGGCAATATTACGGCTAACAATAAAATTGGCTTACTGTTTATTGATTTTGAAACCCCATACCGTATCCGAGTATACGGCGCTGCCAGCATAGACAGGTACGATCCTTTGCTTGCCGAGTTTCAGGACGCTGAGCTGATGGTTCGGGTTGCCATTACTGAAGTCTTCGTCAATTGCCCGCGCTACATCCACAAATATCAGCGTGTTGAAAGCTCAAAATATGTTCCACAAAGCGATGGCTTAACACCACCGGCACAATGGAAACGTATCAATGCCATTCAGGATGTTCTACCGGAGCGTGATAAAAACATCGCTCAAGCACTGGGCGGTGTTATCACACCGGAAGAATACGGCGCTATGCTGGTTAAAGGCGAAGCTTAGCAATCGTTTGAATTCACTCCTTTACGCAAGACCCCGGTTTATAAAGGTTTGGTAGCTTTTGGGTGGCCGCCCCAACAACTGGGTAAATGCCGCGCTATCTGCGGTATTGCCAGCATTTAACATCGTAAGCGTATCACTGCACAAAGGGCTGGCTGGAATAACATCACCCATCAGTGCCGAAAGTTTAATAATAAAGGCAGGAATGTTGATGTGCAAGGCTTGGGAATGCTGCAATTGCTGCCGGTAGCTGTCTAACATACCACGCATGTCGGTAGCCTCTAAACCCACGGCAGCAACGGTTTGGCTGTGGGCATTAGTATCTGCAAGCCAACGGTTGACAGCGGCACAGATATCATCGATATGAACCGGTTGCAACCTCTGATTGCCACCAGCGGGTAAGCCATGCACTGGCAACTGCGCCAGAAACCGGAACATTTTTGCACTGGCACCATCGTCGCCATAAATAACAGATGGTCGTAGTATCAGGCAGCTTATGGAATCTGGCAGATTGTTCAGGTAGGCTTCCGGTGCTCGGCGTCTTTGGAAATAGGCCGTTTCTATACCTTTATCCACGCCTAATGCTGATATTTGTACAATGTGTTTAACCCCCGCTTCCTGGCACGCCGAAAATAAGGCAATCGGGGTTTGTTCAAGCAGCAGAGCCATCGGTTGTTTGACACTATCGCGCAACACGCCGACCGCATTGATGACCACATCAATTCCGGCAAGTTTGGGTAACCAGGCTTCTTTGGTTGTATCTTTGCAATAATCGACCGCTATGTCATCAGGTTGAGAAGGTTTGCGAATGCCGCGTATAACCGTATGTCCTGCCTCACGTAGAGCGGCGGTAAAATGGTGGCCAACAAAACCGGTTGCACCGCAGACTAATATTTTCATGATGTTCTCCTTAGTTATTTAACTAATCATCTATAACGCAGCGGCCTTCATTACATAACCGGCTACGTTTTTCCGCTCGTCGTGCCATATAGCGTAGAAAAAGATCAAACAATTGCGGTACGCCAAGTCGTGAAAGTGCGTGTCGATGCTTGGCTATTAAGGGGTATAGCCACGTCCGAGTAATCGGTAGCCGCCAAAGCCTGGCAATTGAGTGCATGCCTATGGTTCGATAAATCACTTCAAACGCCGACACTCCAATAAGCCATTCACCATTGGCATCCTGTATATGCAGGCGAATCATCATGTCCGATAAACTGATGTTATTGACCTTACAGACAGTATCATTGAAATCTGGAGAAGAGCAATCGATAAGAACCAGTTGCTTATGGATGTCATGCAGCTTGATGTTTTGCATTTCGCTGTTACACAAACGGCATGAGGCATCAAAATAAACAGTTAACGGGTAGCTTGTTTTCATAACATCTCCAGTAATTACGACTATTTCAGTCATAGATGTGCGATGAAAAACCTTACTTTATCAAGCACAACAAATCCTTGATTTTATTGCCCAGTTTCATCATCTTCATCAAAGTACTTGGTTCCAGTTTTAACATTTGCTCGCCCCAGGTAGAAAACGCTTCCATAAACCCCAAGGCTTCTTTGATTCGCAGTTGTGCTTCCATCGCTTCTTTGTCTAAATCAGGGCTGGCCAAGCAGTCGCGCAGTACCACGATGGTTGGATCAAACTCACGCTCTTTGCGTTCTTGCACGACAGTTTTAAACAACTGCCAGACATCGCTGGAGGTACTGAAATGATCACGTCTATCGCCCATAATGGGGACAACCTGGATCAAATTCCAGTTCTGTAATTCCTTCAAACTATTACTGACGTTGGAACGTGCCACACCCAAGGTATCGGTAATTTCATCAGCTGGCATAGGTTTGCCAACCAGGTAGAGCAGGGCATGGATTTGGGCAACCGTGCGGTTAACACCCCATTTAGAGCCCATTTCTCCCCAGTGCAGGACAAAACGTTGTGCTACAGGATTTAATATCATGGTTTGATTATACAATTTCTTTTATTTCTGTCAATACAGAAATAAAAGAATTAAATATAAACTACCCCCTCAAAAATCTCCAGTTGAGCGATTAGAACGGCTGTTTTTCAATCATGTGATAATTGGCTAAATATTAACTATGCGCATATAATTTGCACATAGCTAACAGCAGAAGGAAGCCAATATCATGCAACCACTATATGATCTATCAGCCGTAAAAAAACCAACTAATGTCAGTGTAAACAGTGATTTAATCAACAAGGCTAAAGTACTGAACATCAATATATCTGCCGCACTGGAACAGAAACTGATTGAACTTATCAGGCAAAAGCAAACAGCTGACTGGTTAACAGTAAACAAAGCTGCCATAGTTGACTACAACCAGCACGTTGAACAACATGGCGTATTTGCTGATGAACTGCGGAGCTTTTAATGTCCCAGTTTGATGTCTACACAAATAGGAATCCAAAAACCAGACAGTTAATACCTTACCTGCTGGACGTTCAAAATGACTTGTTAACTGAATTGGCAACTACCGTGGTCATTCCGATGTGCCTTGCAGTTGAGAAAAAAACATTGGAAATGGCGCGGCTTACCCCGTGCATGGAGATCAACGGCCAGCGTTATTTATTATTAACCCCGCAACTGGCTGGAATTCACAAAAAAGAACTCGGCGAGTTTGTTGCAAGTGTTGCAAACTATCGAGCTGAAATTATCGGCGCATTGGATTTTTTGATAACCGGTTTTTAATTAACTCGATAGGTGCGTTGATTGAAAGGAGACGTAGCGTTCGTGTTATTTGACTCATTCGCCTATAATAACCTTAATTCAGTTCGAATTTAGTCAGGCAAAATCATCATGAAACTTTCTGAAAACATAAAGCCCATCAGTTACCTTAAGGCCAACGCCGCTGAAATCATCGAAAACTTAAAAGTTACGGCTACCAACTTAAAGCGGGACAAAAAATAATGATACTGAAGTAGGTTGGGCTGCCTGCTATTTGGCAACCCAAAATGATTCAATAGTTATCAATGTTGGATTGAGAAAAGCATTCAACTCAACCTACATTTTGTCCCAGCTTAAGTTGGTAGCCAAAGTTACTCATCAGCCGATGATCATCACCCAAAACGGTGAAGCGGCAATGGTTATACAATCCGTCGTCGATTATGAACAGACCCTGGAAACCTTAGCATTGTTAAAGCTATTGGCACAAAGCCAACAAGCTGTAAATGAAAGCAAAATCGTGACCAGTTCCGAAGCATTTTCCCGGCTTAGAAAACGGCGCGGTTTGCAATGACACAATCGGTCATCATTTCTGAACCAGCACTTTTAGATTTGCTGTGCATCAACGATTATTACTTGCTGACTGTAAGCGATAAAACAGCCGCAGCCATCATTGATCGTCTGGAAATGGATAACTCGTAGTTCGTAAGACGAATTAGTAAGGAAATATGCGTTTACGGGATAAAAATTAAGTGAGGCCTGTGCTAAAAAAATCCCAGCCTCTGCTGCAATTGACATTGCAATCTTCTACCCGTTTAAAAAAATTCATCATTATTCTTCATGTACTTGCCTTGGCTGCGTGTATGGCGAATGCGTTAGCAGCTGTTTTTAAAATGGTCTTGGCGGCGTTTGTTGGCGTGCATTTTTGGTTTACCCATAAACGCCTAAAAAACGAATATTGGGAGATTCGACATACCGATGCCGGCGGTTGGGAAGCCTTGATAAACGGTCAATTTGAAGCTATCCGGATTCTCGACTCAAGCGTAATAACCACCTTTGTTATCTTCCTGCATTTTAAATACCGGAACACCGTGAGATGTAATCTTGTTATCCTGAGTGATGCGCTTATCGCCGATGATTACCGGCAATTTATTGTCCGGCTGAAAACCACAAGCGCAAAATGAACTTTTTAGATTGCGCCTATAACTTGTATAATCCCCCGCCTTAGTCAGCCAAATTGCGCTGCTCCTTCTTTTTTATCCTGAAATTCACACAGAGAACCCTATGGCACTGTATTGCGGAATTGTTGGTTTACCGAATGTTGGTAAATCAACCTTATTTAATGCACTCACTAAAGCGAAAATTGCGGCAGAAAACTACCCGTTCTGCACCATTGACCCGAATGTCGGTGTCGTGCCCGTGCCTGATGAACGACTGGAAAAACTGGCTGTAATTGTTAAACCAGAACGCACCTTACCTACGACGATTGAATTTGTCGATATTGCTGGCTTGGTTGCCGGCGCTTCAAAAGGCGAGGGCTTGGGTAACCAATTTTTGGCCAATATCCGTGAAACCGATGCCATCGCCCATGTGGTACGCTGTTTTGATGATGATAATGTCATCCACGTTGCGGGTAAAATCGATCCAATTTCCGATATAGAAGTAATCAACACCGAATTGGCGCTGGCTGATATGGCTTCAGTTGAGAGAGCATTGCTGCGTGCAACCAAGCTATCTAAATCCGGTAACAAAGATGAATTGCTGAAAAAGAGTGTGCTGGAGCGTGTTTTCACCCAACTGGATGCAGGACAGGCTGCACGAGCCTTGGATTTGACAGACGAAGAAAGATTGCTTATCCGTGATCTGTGCCTATTGACCATTAAGCCGGTGATGTACATCGCCAATGTTCAGGATGACGGCTTTGAAAATAATCCGCTACTGGAGAAAGTACAAGCCTATGCTGCACAAGAAGGCGCAATGGTGGTGCCAATCTGTGCAGCGATAGAAGCGGAAATTGCCCAATTAAATGATGATGAGAAAAAAGAATTTCTGGATGATTTAGGTTTGGCAGAACCCGGTTTGAATCGCGTTGTCAGGGCGGGTTATACCTTATTAAATCTGGCGACTTATTTTACTGCCGGTGTCAAAGAGGTCAGGGCGTGGACAATCCCGATCGGCGCAACAGCACCCCAATCGGCAGGTGTCATCCATACCGATTTTGAACGCGGCTTTATTCGTGCCGAAGTGGTTGCTTATCAAGACTTTCTTACCCATAAAGGCGAACAGGGTGCCAAAGATGCCGGTAAGTGGCGACTGGAAGGTAAGGAGTATGTCGTTAAGGATGGCGATGTCATGCACTTTAGATTCAATGTTTGACAAAGTAAGGGTGGCTATTTATAATTCCGGTTCTTCTTAAGGCCAGTCTTAATGGCGATGTAGCTCAGTTGGTTAGAGCACGGGATTCATAACCCCGGGGTCGGTGGTTCAAATCCACCCATCGCCACCA
>NZ_FUKJ01000325.1 GCF_900163745.1 Crenothrix polyspora | reverse complement strand
TCATCACAACACAGTGCATGTTTGTCTATTGAATCCTGAAAAGATTCAAATTATTTTCGTATTTGCCAAAATAATTTTAAAGCTGTTATCTGGGCGCATTACAATAACATTTCTAGGCTTATAAAAGGCTTTTTTACGCCTTTTAAGCGTAGGCTATAACAAGAAATTAGGTTTTTTCTTTTAATTTATCTTGATTTCAAGCGTAACTCATTGCACTACAAAAAATTTATGAGTTGCTGACCATAATTCAATTTAATTTTATTAAGGGCAATCACCTGAATTTGCCGAATACGCTCTCGGGTCAAGTTAAATTCCGCGCCTATTTCCTGTAAGGTCATTTCGCTACTTGAATGCACACCAAAATGACAACAAACCACTTGTGCTTCGCGTGGATTGAGTGTTTTTATAGCATCAGCAATCAAGGCTTCAAGTTCTGATCCGGCAATATCTTCAATGGCATGGGTAAAGGTCTGCTGTTCTAAAAAATCAACTGGGGCAAAGGCTTTCTCATTGTCTTCATCATCCGTACCTTCCAAAGGTATGGCGCTTTGAGCAATGGCCAAAATAGTATTAATGTCATCGCAAGACAATTGGGTATGCCCGGCAATTTCTTGAATACTGGCTTCCTTGCCGGTTCGTGTTGTAATCTGGTCTTTTGCACGGAATACCCGGTTAATGTTAGCAATCTGCTCACAGGGAATGCGTACAGAACGTTCGCTACGTGATAAAGACCTTGAAATAGCCTGCCTAATCCAATAGCCTGCGTAAGTTGAAAACTGAAATCCCAAGCGATAATCAAAGCGATCTACCGCTTTCAGCAAACCGGTTTGGCCTTCTTGAACCAGATCGTTAAAATCCAGAAAGCTGCCTTTGTACTGATTAACAATGAATGACACCAGCTTATTGTTGGCCATTACCAGGTTTTGCCTACCTTTCAACCAGCGTTGCTCGGCAACAATCACCCGCGAGACATCACTGTATATATCATTACTGGCCAACAACAGAAACGACTCGTTGTATTGTGAATCATAAGTCGCGGTAAATTTTTCCAGATTTTTGGCTTTACTGGGTGTTAGTGCCGCTTTCAAACGCTTATCAACCACAAGCGTGTCATTACCTAAAGGTCGGTTTAAAAACGGGTTGAACACAGAACCCGCTTTAAATTTATAAACAATAAGCTCAGAGAGCTCTACTAAATCGTCAAATGAATAAGGGAAAAGCTGCAAATGCACCACCAAACGCTGTTTACAGCCGATATAAAACTCATGATTGGTTTCATTACCCTGTGCGTGTTGATGCAGTTGTAGAAAATCTTTTTTTATTTGAGTAATGGAAACAGCTAAGTCAGTTGCGATGTTTTCAGGCTCGTGCGGTTCAATCGTGTCGATATTTTGCTCGTGCTTATTGATAAGCCACAATGCACTGATGGGAAACGTGGCCAGTGATTTGATTAAATCCGTTTTGGCATCGGCCAAATTTTTAGCCAACTGATGATTACTATTTTTAATCTCGTCTACGGGTTTATCATGATCCGTCTTGGTGTTTTTAGCCTCATCAATAACGTTAATGTAGGGTGCCGATGTTTTATACTCTGATAACTGTCTGTCCAAGTAAGCCACAATTCTCAATCCTCTCAAATAGTCGGTTCTTCGCAATTTAAACGACTGACTTAATTCCTTTAGAGCGTACAACCACAACACTCAAAGCACCTTCTGCGTTTTTTATTGCGTTCAGGGTTCGGACAAGACAAAAATTAATTAGTTTGATTAAAATCAAAAAAAAAATTATTTTTTGTGTTACGGTGAGACGGAGGATACGTGTTTAAAGGCTTTAGCCCACGTAGCCGGGGTGAAAAAAATAGAATTCGGGAGAAAATCGCTAAAGGCCAAGTAACGCACTTGAGCAAGTTTTTGGTGTAGGTTGCGGAGTGCTATGCGTTCCTAATCGTTACGCACCGCTCTAGGATCTAAAGCATTTTGCACAACATCGGCAAACAGATTAGCCGCCAACACCAAAGCAAACATGAAGACAAAAGCGGCAGATAACGACCACCACACGATAGGCTCTCTCGCCATTTCTAGCCGTGCGCCATTGATCATATTGCCCCAGCTGTAAGTGGTAGGATCAACACCGATATTGATATAAGACAACACCGCCTCTGCCAACACCAACGAGCTAAAATCAAGCACCACAGTAATGATGACAAGGTGCATGACATTAGGCAGTATATGCCGGACTAATATCGTACTTTGCTTGACTCCCAGTGCATAGGCGGCCTGCACATACTCCATTTCCCTAAGCTTTAAAGTTTCGGCCCTTAACAGGCGGCACAAGCCCGTCCAGCTGGTAACACCCAAAATCAGGCAAAGAAACAGCAAGCGCATATCAGAACGCACCACCACACTGGTAAACGAAGCTTCGTGATTGGCCATATATACCTGAACCATCAATACAGAAGCCGCTATCAGGAGCACACTGGGTATAGAATTCAACGTGGTGTAAATATATTGAATGACATCATCCACCCAGCCTCGAAAAAAACCCGCCAAAATACCAAAAATAATCGCCATGGGTAACATAACCAATGTGGTCAGCGTACCAATAACCAAGCCGGTACGAATGCTTTTTACAGCTTGATACAGCACATCCTCACCCACCTTATCAGTACCGAAAACGTGGTAATAACCCGACAAATAAAACAGTATGTAACTTAATAAAACGATAATAAATACCGTATACAATGCAGGTGATAGAACAAAGAATGCGGGTGTTGCCGCCTGAATTTTAAATCGTACCAGCAAAAGCAATAGCACTAACAAGCTGGATGTCATGCAGCCTTCAATAAGCGCCAGGCATGATTTTTTCAGAATATCTGGAATATGTTGTGTTGCAGGATCGTGCAAATGTCGGCCACCAAAAGTTAAGCGTGGGTAACTCCATTGCGGTGTGCCATCTGCCGCACTTATAATTTCCTTGCTATACAGGGTTACCGCAAACGGTGCCGAATAGGTCTTTTCAACATGCTCTTTAAGCGGCGTAGCCCAATGGTCAAGCAGGCTGATAATTTCACTGCCCTTGTTGTCAGCAGATTTAAAATGTACCGAGTCCAGCAAACCAACCGCCACAAAAAACACTAATACCACCAGTGATACCATGCCAATTTTACTATCAGCTACTTTTTTGAGTCCGTGCTTAATGTGCTCTTTATTACGCAGGGAAAATGCCAGCACTAGCAAGGCAAAAACCAGCATAAATATCAGCGCATCCGTCCATAAAACAACCATTTCAATAACCTTGTGCGATTTGTTTAAGTCAACGTGTTCATAACACCTTATTTTGTTATCACTAGGATAATCCTCAGGTGCGGATGAGGCAAGTCATTGCAACGCCAACATCTTCTGTTAATAAGCGACTTGGAGATGAACTTTTAAAATATTCAGCACTCTAAGCCAAGGAGTGCTAATATTATATTAAAGGTCTTTCACATTGAGGATATCATGACTAGTGCATTAGCTTTACCTGTTAACTTGTCGGTTGGAACGTTTGATGCGTATTTGAATCTTGTTAGACAAATGCCAAAATTAACCGCCGAACAAGAGCGTGATTTAACAATAAAATTCAGAGATCATGGCGATTTGGAAGCAGCGCGTGAGCTGGTTATGACCAATTTGCGTTTTGTTGTTCATGTTGCCAGAGGTTATAGCGGTTACGGCCTGCCCATGCACGATATTATTCAGGAAGGCAATGTCGGCTTGATGAAAGCAGTTAAACGTTTTGACCCCACTATGGGCGTGCGTTTAGTATCGTTTGCCGTACACTGGATTAAAGCCGAAATCCATGAATACGTGATTAAAAACTGGGGCATCGTCAAAGTTGCCACCACCAAGGCGCAACGCAAGTTGTTTTTTAATCTGCGTAAATTCAAGAGCGACATAGGCTGGCTGTCACATGATGAGGCGACGGCAATCGCTAAAGATCTGGATGTTGATGTTGGCATCGTTTACGAAATGGAAAAACGTTTAGGCAGTACGGATATTTCCTTCGATTTACCTGCCGATGACAGCGCAGACGAGAACTATAACGCACCGGTAACTTTTCTTCAGCAGCATAACGCCGATCCTGCGGAATTGGTGGAGGCTGTCGATTGGGAAGGACACGAGCAATCTTTATTATCCAAAGCACTGGCAAAACTCGATGAGCGCAGCCTGGATATTCTTTCCAGCCGCTGGCTAGCCGATGAAAAAGCCACTTTGCACGAGCTTGCCGAACGTTACAATGTTTCTGCGGAAAGGATTAGACAGTTGGAGCAAAATGCCATGAAAAAACTGCGCAGTAGTGTTGTGCTTGAAGCTTAATTAAAGTGTTCGCACCTTTGCAAACGCAGCAACACCGCAATCGATGTTGCGATTTTCTCCACCCTTGTCACGCCTGCTCTTTAATCTTTAAATTCAATACATCAGGCAGGTTTTTATAAGCGTCGAAAAAAAGTATTTTCGACATCAACGCTTTCGTAAAAACCTGCCAGCGTTTCAAATCATCTCCTCAAAATTTTGTCTTTGCTTATGACTTATGTCATACAAATTTACAAAAATAAAAAACATATAACTTAATGTAAAAAATAGACGTTCTTTAGAATGTTAACTATACTTTCTATTGATAACTTTTGTATCGATCCATTATCGCCAGCTTTTGCTTTAATGTGAGGTTGTATGCTTCTTAGTACTTATGCGGTGCAAATTACAAAAAAGATCAAGTCAGATTTTACATTTTTTACAGGCAGGCAATACCAATGATAAACAAACAGGCGCTAACTTATGCTTTGTACTTGAGTGGGGCAACAATGCTAACTCTAACCGCTACCGCGCAGGCCGATAGCAATCGCCTGCAATGGAACAGCAACAAGCATTTTTATCAACGCTTCGACAGACCACTTACCTGGCAGGCCGCAAAGGTTAAATGCGAATCCAAAGGCGCACACTTGGTTACTATTACTTCTGATTTGGAACGTGATTTCATTAATAATAATCTCTACAGGGATAGGGCCTTTTGGATAGGCGCTTCTGATACAGCCGTGGAAAAGCGATTTGCTTGGGTGACCGGCGAAAAGTGGGCTTATCAAAACTGGGGAGCCAAGCCTAAGAATACTGCGTCCGGTGATTATGTATGGTCAACCACGTATGAATGGGGTATTAACTCTGCCGTGGATATGAACGTCTATATCTGCGAATGGAGTGCCCATAGTTACATTGATTTTACCAGCGTCCCAGACTTCAATGGCAACGGTGTCAATGAAGTTGCCGTGTTGTATGTCGATTATGTCACCAAGAAGCATGTGGTCGTAATCCGTGATCCTGCAACTGATACCGTGCTTAGTACCCTGACTTTCAATTCTGGCTCTATAGTGCCGCAGGGCTTTGTTGTGCTGAATGATCTTAACGGCAACGGCGTGCCTGAAATAGGCGTACTGTACTCTAAAATCGGTATGATGTACTCTTACTTTGGGCAACCGACTGTCGACATTAAGGATGCCATGAATAATAAGGCCTACCTAAGCTCGTTGCGCTTTTTAAATCCGAGCTTTACTCCTAGAAAAATCGCCGTATCTGCGGACACTAATGCCAACGGTTCCAGTGAAATCATCGTATTAGGCATAGGTAAAGCAAACAACACCCCTAAAGCCGAAACACGCGACAGCAAAACCGGTGTCATTTTGAGTGATACGCAATTTTAAAGACAGGAACTACGTAGACATTTGAAGAAGCTGGGGGAGGTAGAGACGCAAAATTTTGCGTCTCTACGACACGCGATATATTGAATTACGCTGCCACACCATACTGAAACAAACCACAATACAACATGTTTAAGCGCTAATTTTATATCCGAAGTCGCTGAGTCGTAACCGTTCACCTACCCCCCTTATGAACACGATTTATTGCTCAAAATAGTAAATATTCGCACTACCCCACAGACTACCCCAGCAAATGGGACAACGATGCACGTCGTC
>NZ_FUKJ01000007.1 GCF_900163745.1 Crenothrix polyspora | reverse complement strand
CGTTTCTTTTTTTTACGCGCAGGTAGTTGGGATTCGGAATGTGTCTGGCCTTTTTCACTGTGGTTGCCATACAGCCGGTGGGTTAGGTCGTCCACTTGTGCCTCCAGGTCGGCAACCCGACTCTTGAGTTCGTTTATTTTGGCCTGCGCGTGCTGGAACTGTGCATGCCAATAATTTTTGTCTGCTTCGAGCTGGATATAGTCCTGGAAGCTCAGCGTGACCTGCCGTTGTGCAAAAGGCGGTTTCCGTTTGGCTTCACCGGCCGATATGTATTCACCTGTAAGTATCATAAAAGACTGCTATTGTTTGGCTCGATGCCGCTTAGACAGTTATATCGCTAATTTTATCTAGGGATGGTGCGAATATTTACTTTTTGTTTTTGGGCTGAAATAACAAATGCGCCATTTTTTTGGCTTTGGTTTTTAAATAATCGATATTGTCATTGTGGGCAACGGCTTCAACAGGGATGCGCTTTGCTACCGTGACCCCCAGTTTTTCCAGGGCAGCAATTTTTTTAGGGTTATTGGTAATCAATTCAACGGAGGTTACTTGCAGATTCTCCAGTATTAAACCGGCAATACTGTATTCTCTTTCGTCGGCAAGATGCCCAAGTTCGATATTAGCATCGACAGTATCCATACCCTGATCTTGCAGGTTGTAGGCACGCAGTTTGTTTAATAACCCTATGCCGCGCCCCTCCTGCCGAAGGTAGATCAAAATACCAAAGCCTGCCACGTTAATGATCTGCATGGCAAGATCAAGCTGTTCGCCACAATCGCAACGACGCGAACCTAAGACATCGCCGGTAAAGCATTCCGAATGAATACGCACAGGCACATTGTTTTTACCCGCAACATCACCTTTAACGAGGGCAATATGCTCTTTGTCATCGATGTTATTGCTGTAATAGTGGAGAATGAAATCGCCATGCTTAGTGGGGATCGGCGTCTGTACTAAATTGTCTAGTTGTTGTTTCACGGTTTATGACTGATCGAAATTCCTCTATTTTACCCAATTCGTGCGTCATTGGGCTAGATAAATCAGGACAATAGCGCAGAACAAAGCGCTATACACTACACCATACCACTGAACAACGCTTGGTAAGTGGCAGAAGTTTGAAACTTTAAACAGTTACAATACCCAGGAAAATTAATGCTGCCCCCAGTCCACCCAGCCCATCTGCGCTGAAACCAATACCAAAATACCAAATACAATCCGATACCAGGCAAACACGGTAAAATCATGCTTACTGATAAAGCGTATCAGGCCACGCACCGCAAAAAAAGCGCTGATAAAAGAAACAATACCGCCTACCGCAAACAAACCTACATCGTCGACACTAAACAAATCCCGATTTTTGTAAACATCATAAAGCGTTGCCGCAAACATGGTGGGTATGGCGAGGAAAAAAGAAAACTCAGCCGCAGTCTTACGGGACAAGCCAAAAAACAAGCCACCAATAATAGTGGCACCTGAACGGGAAGTACCGGGAATCATGGCCAGCGCCTGTGCAAACCCGACTTTTAACGCATCCTTCCAGGTTATCTCATCAATGGTTTCGGCGTGTAAGGTATGCTGGCGACGCTCTGCCCACAAAATCAATATGCCACCAATAATAAACGCAGATGCGACCACAATCGGATTAAATAAATAATGCTTAATTTGCTTTAAAAACAAGAATCCTAATATCGCAGACGGTAGAAACGCAATCATCAGGTTGACAGCCAGGCGTTGTGATGTCGCTTCAGATTTTAAGCCGATAACCGTATGCCAAAGGCGTACTCGGTACTCCCAAACTACCGCCAGAATTGCGGCAAACTGGATGGCAATCTCAAACACCTTGCCTTTGTCGTCATTAAAACCTAGCCATTGACCGACTAAAATAAGATGTCCAGTGGAAGAAACGGGGAGAAATTCGGTTAAGCCTTCAACAATACCCAGAATAAGGCCATGCAACAGGAGAGTAAAATCGGTCATGATGAATTGTTAATCCCTTTAACAAAAAAGAAAACCAGGGGGAAGGTGCTACGCACATCAGCGATAACCTTCCCTAAAATTGATGTATTTTTTAAAAATCAGCTTTAGCGGGGCAAACTACCGGCTGGGGATTACCTACTTTTGTTTCTGCCGCTGATGTCGCCTTAACCACATGCGCAGTAACGGTATAAGTTTTTCCACAGGTTACCGGAATAGAATTTACTAAAGAAAACACTGAAAAGGTATTACCTTGAGCTAACGGTGTTTTGTCGTTGTAACCTATGTGTACAGGTTTGCCATTTATTCTAAAAATCACCTTTTTGAGTGATGTTTTGCTGAGGTAATCTTCACCAAGATGCATCGACAACCCGCATTTACCTTGCACGGTATAATGCGATACTGAGCATTCTGCCATCACATCGTAAGCATCCGCAGCGGACGCTGTACCTGCAAAAACAAACAATGCAACAAAAGCAGAAACCGTAAGGGTTGAGTTTAATAAACGATTCATGAGCTAACTCCAAAATATCGATGAAAAAATCATCACACCAATCAGTGACGGCTTTCTCAGAATTTAACAAAAATGTTGTGAACAACTACAAGTAGATTATAACGGTACGTTAGCCGGACATTTTATCGTCACTGGAGTACCGGCTGATTTAATGACTTGCTTAGAATCAACTACAACGGCAATAACAGCCGTTATCTTATAAGATTTATTACAAGTCACTGGAAGATTATTCACACTGGAAAAATTTGTAAAGGAAGCGGCTGGATTTTTAGTGTCATTTTGACTCAAAAATGCCTCTTTACCATTAACTTTAAAGGTCAATTTAAGTACTGTTGCCGTACTGCTGGAAGTGGTATCGGCAAGTCTCACCGTCAATCCGCATTTATCTGGAATATAACTGGGTAGCGCACAATTTGCAGTCAGACTAAAAGGATCGGCGGCGGCCGTACCAGCAAAAGCACATGATAAAACAAAAACAGAGGTGGTAATAAATGAAGGTAACAAACGATTCATGAGCTAAATCTCCATGACGATTAAATGGCAGTTACAATCAACCGATTGCGTTGTGGTTGATCGGCAGTGTGAATCATCAGTTGCATCCACAGTGACAAGTTTAACAACTGATGCGGCTATCGTAAAACTAACGTTTCATAGAATCAAAAAACTCGGCGTTAGTTTTGAAATCTTTCAGTTTACCAATCAAAAACTCTGATGCTGCGGTTTCGTCCATAGGTTGCAGAATTTTGCGCAAGATCCAGGTTTTTTGCAAGGAATCAGGATCAACCAGATATTCTTCTCTACGCGTACCGGAGCGGTTGATATTAATCGCGGGATAAATCCGTTTTTCGGCAATTTTTCGATCCAGGTGCAACTCCATGTTGCCGGTACCTTTAAATTCCTCGTAGATCACCTCGTCCATTCTGGAACCGGTATCCACCAAGGCCGTGGCGATAATGGTCAAGCTGCCGCCTTCTTCAATATTACGGGCGGCACCAAAAAAGCGCTTAGGTTTTTCCAGGGCATTAGCATCAACACCACCGGTCAATATTTTGCCGGAAGACGGTACTACCGTGTTATACGCTCTAGCCAGTCGCGTTATGGAGTCTAACAAAATAACCACATCGTGTTTATGTTCGACCAAACGGCGGGCTTTTTCGATGACCATTTCAGCCACCTGTACGTGACGTGTTGCAGGCTCGTCAAAGGTACTGGAAATGACTTCTCCGCGTACACAGCGCTCCATTTCGGTAACTTCTTCGGGACGTTCATCGATTAACAAAACTATTAAATAGCATTCAGGATTTTGTTCGGCAATGGCTTGAGCCAAGCTTTGCAAAATCATGGTCTTACCAGCTTTAGGGGGAGATACAATCAAACCCCGCTGACCTTTGCCGATAGGGGCAATTAAATCGATAATGCGGCCGGTAAGATCTTCCGTGGTGCCATTGCCTTGTTCAAGTACAAAGCGTTCTTTGGCAAACAGCGGGGTTAAGTTGGAGAAAATGATTTTGTTCTTGGTGTTTTCAGGGGGTTCAAAATTGATCTGATCAACTTTGAGCATCGCAAAATAGCGTTCATTATCCTTCGGAGGCCTGATTTTTCCGGTGATGGTATCACCTGTTTTTAAAGAAAAGCGCCTGATTTGACTGGGAGAAACATAAATATCATCGGGGCCTGCCAGATAAGAACACCCCGGCGTTCGCAAAAACCCAAAGCCATCTTGTAAAATTTCCAGAACACCGTCGCCGGAAATGTCGTCGCCAGCTTTTGCCTGTTTTTTAAGAATGGCAAAAATTAAATCTTGTTTGCGGGATCGGGCTACGTTTTCCAGCCCTAAAGACTCGGCTATATCAATAACTTCACTAATTTGTTTTAGTTTTAATTCGGTAAGGTTCATATAAAAAGATAACTCGGAGAATAGTGCCACTGCAAATAACCAGCAGTAACAACCAGGACAGGATGACAATATTGGGAGTGGTTTTTGTCGGACGATATACTAAGTGTGTTAGATTAACACACGGGTTAAGTATAGCTTAAGGTCTCAAACTCGTCCAACCATTTGTAACGAGTTTGAGCAGGGATATTCTAATTTACAAATTGCTCTCAATAAAACCGCTCAGCGCTGATTCTGACAACGCGCCTACTTTAGTCGCCTCTACTTCGCCATCCTTAAATATCATCAGCGTTGGAATACCACGTACACCATAATGTTGCGGCGTTGCAGAGTTATTATCTATGTTGATTTTAACAACGGTTAATTTACCGGCGTATTTGTCGGCCATCTTATCTAATAGTGGTGCAATTTGTTTGCAAGGCCCACACCATTCTGCCCAATAATCAACCAATACAGGGTGTTGTTTACTGGCTAAAATTACTTTTTCGTTAAATTCACTATCAGTTACATGAAGAACGGCATCGCTCACGGTTTGTCTCCCAAAAAACTTAGACTATAGGAGGGATCATGTAATGAGTCAATGAATTTTAAACCGTTGCCTTTTTGCGTTATGCTATAGGCTATGAACGATAAACATTTAACACAAACCCGCTTCAGTAATCTTGAATTATCTGATTCAATTTTACGCGGCCTTAACGAGGCCAATTTTAACCACTGCACGCCCATACAGGATAAGGCGCTGCCGTTGCTGCTTCGTGGCAAAGATATTGCCGGGCAAGCGCAAACCGGCACGGGTAAAACCGCTACATTTTTGTTGGCCACTTTTCAACACCTTATCAACGAGCTTGAGTATGAGGAAGAAGACAGTGACGATGAAGATGACGACGCAGAAAAGCCACATGCTGATACCGTTTTCACGCAGCCACAGACTATTAAATACCCTAGAGCCATTATTCTAGCGCCGACACGGGAATTGGCGATACAAATCCATAAAGACGCAGTGCAGCTCGGCAAGCATCTCGACCTGAAACTTGCCCTTATTTATGGCGGCACCGATTATCAAAAACAATTGGACAAAGTAAAATCCAATGTCGATATTATTATCGGTACCCCAGGGCGTATCATTGATTTTTACAAACAAAACGCTTTTACCCTTAACAATGTCCAGGTGACTGTGCTGGATGAAGCCGATCGTATGTTTGATTTGGGTTTTATCAAGGATATACGCTATTTGCTGCGGCGTATGCCTGCGCCGGATCAGCGTTTAAACATGCTGTTTTCGGCAACGCTGTCTTACAAGGTAACTGAGTTGGCTTACGAGCACATGAATAATCCGGTGCTGGTTCGTATTGAAAGCGAAGAAGTCACTTCCAAGGCGATACAGCAAAGTGCGTTTTGTCCATCCAACCAACAAAAGCTACCGTTATTGGTCGGTATACTCCGGCAATATCAACCGCAGCGCAGTATTATTTTTGTCAATACCAAACGCTGCGCTGAACAGCTCGATGCCTATTTAAACGCGAATGGTTATAAAACTGCTGCGCTAAGTGGCGATGTGCCGCAAGACAAACGCCAACGGCTTCTGAATGATTTTCAGGAAAACAAAATTACCTTATTGATTGCCACTGATGTGGCGGCAAGAGGCTTGCACATTGCCGACGTGTCACACGTATTTAACTATGATTTACCGCAAGATGTCGAAGATTATGTGCATAGAATCGGCAGAACCGCACGCTTTGGTGCCAGTGGCGAGGCGATCAGTTTTATTTGCGAGGAATACGCTTATTCCATGCCCGATATTGAAGACTATATCGGGCAAAAAATTCCGGTTAAACCGATTACTGCCGATCTGTTGGCCGAATTAGTCATACCGGAAAAAAAACCCGCAAGCGATAAACCCAGCCATCATAAACCACGTCAACCACGCCCTAATCCCAAGGCTAAAGCCCGACCATCAACGCCCTAAAATCTTCAATGGCGGGGTAATCGCTGATCTGTCGATTAGGTAACTGGCTGTCCGGTTTGCTAATAGACACCAGGTGCGCGATACCAAATTGTCTGGCTGAATGCAACACAGCCAGGCTATCATCAATTAACACGGTGTTGTGATTTTCAAACACCTGCGTGTTTTGCAGGCTCTGCCAAAAGCCTTGATGTTCTTTAGGCAAACCCACATCGTGCGAACTGATAATGTCATCAAAAAAATGCTGCAATGCGGTTTTCTGCATTTTTAGCGTCAGGCTGTCACGATGTGCATTGGTCACTAATACTACTTTGCGCGGACTGAGTTTAAGTTTCTCCAGAAATAGTATCACATGGGGCAATACTGCAATCGACTCGGCAATTTCGGCTTTTAACGCAGCAATATCCAACTGTAAGGCGTTACTCCAATAATCCAGGCAATACCATTCCAACCGCCCTTCCATGCTTTTAAATAGTGGCTCTAGCTGTTGTTTTGCCGCTTCAATAGATAACCCTCGCTGCTTCGCAAAGTTAAGGGGTACAAATTCTTTCCAGAAATAATTATCAAAATTTAAATCCAGTAATGTACCGTCCATATCCAACAACACAGTATCAATTTGCTTCCAATCTATCATCAGAGTACGTTATATTTAACAAAATTTACCGTATAAAATACCACAATGGCTGAAAAACCGACCATTCTCAATAAAACCACCGTCTCAAAAAGTCGCTTATTTCGCATTGAAGCACTGGAAATTGAATTCAGCAATGGCGAGCGGCGCAATTACGAACGTCTGGCGCGTAGCAATAGCGACACCAGCGCCGTACTGATTGTACCCATGCTAGACGCAGAAACAGTATTGCTGATCAGGGAATATTCAGCGGGTGTACACCGCTATGAATTAGGCTTGCCCAAAGGCAAAACCGATTGCGGCGAATCTTTTTTGGAAGCGGCCAATCGTGAGCTTAAAGAAGAGGTCGGTTATGGCGCAAGAAGTCTGCACCACTTGAGTTCATTTTCGATTGCGCCATCGTATCTTGAACACATGACCGAAATTGTTATCGCCCAAGATCTGTACGAAGAACGATTGATCGGTGATGAACCCGAAGAACTGGAAGTTATCCCATGGAAACTCGATCAGATTAACGCCTTATTGGCGACCGGCGAGTGTACCGAAGCAAGATCAATCGCCGCCTTGTTTATGACATTGGAGTACTTCAAAAATAGGGAGTGAACCAGCCGATATTGTCCACGGAAAACACAAAAATCACGGAAAAAAGCTGGGGAATTAGTACCGTGAAAACCAATTTACTAAAATTTTTTGTGCTTTTTGTGCTTTCCGTGCTTTCCGTGCTTTCCGTGGACTTGTGCAATATCTCACTGAGCAATGATAAGCGTCAGTTATAAGCGGTACAATGGCTCCAGACTGCTATCTTTATTGGCGATGGCTGTTCTGGCCTTGTTTTCAATAAAGTATTGAAATAATTTTTTACCATCCCATTGTTCCGCATCCTTGCCGTACAAAATCTGATTCAGGTGCAATATCTCATCCCGCAAACGCGCCTCACAAAAAGTGGCCACCGCACCAAGACTGGTGACACCAAATTGCTTGTGCCCCCATTCCATGAGTGCTTCTTTGGCTTTTTCCACATCGTTATTGGCACAGGCTTTTTTCAGTCGTTTAATACATTCTTTAACATTAACATCGCTTTCACTTTCAACCATCACCGGTTTTTTAGCCGATCGCTTAGCGAAAAAATAGACCACGGTAATCAACCAGCCTGCTGCAAAAAACACACAGGCTGCCCATAGCCATTTATTGTATGACCGATGTGGTTGGCCTTGCGTTTGCTGTACTGGCTTTGCTTCGGTTTTTTTGGATGTGCTTTTGGATTTTTCTGCTTTGACTACCGGTGTTACAAGAGTGGCCTCTGAGGAAGAAGTAGCTCCGAGCACTGTTATCGTCACTTGCGGCAAACTGGCGATTTCTACTTTTTGGCTTTGGGTATTAAACCAGGGGATTTCTATGGCTGGTAAGGTATAGCTACCCGCTTGCGATGGAATCAGGGCAATTTTTTCTTGCCGTAACGACAGCAATCCGTCCGGTTTTTTTTGTTCTTGTAATACCGGTTGATCGGGATAAACCTTAAGCTGCTCGCTGGCCTTTGCAGTATTTAATTCCGGCAATTGCGCGACAGTGGCGCTTTTAGCTTGAATCGTCAAGGTTCGGGTTAACGGCTCCCCGACTTTGACTTGTTGCGTGTCGCCAGACCATTCCTGCTTTAAATCCAGTTGCTCTGCCGCTATCCAATGTTGCCCCGTAAAACCAGACGGTACCGGTTTAACATTCAACACCACTTTTTTAGACACCACACGCTTGGTCTTAGTGGTTTGTGAACTAAAAAAATCGTTAAAACCAGGTGCTGTGTCAGTGATAACATCAGCGGTCAACTCCAGGGGATTAATGGTCAACTCGCCGCTTTTTTGTGGAAAAATAACGTACTTGCGTTCCACAACCTCATAATTTGTGCCGTTGTACAGCGTGTTGTAATTACTGTCTTCGCCCAGCTTTTCAATCACCGCATCGTTCAATTCCGGCTCGGTAAGCTTGGCCTGGGCAATTTTAGATTTGGTGTATAAACGCATGGTATATAGCACCTGCGATTGCACATAACTGGTTTCTGGTGTGGCTTTAACTTCTAAAAACAGCTCGCTGTCACTGTTAATGCCTTTTTTACCGACGTTTTTTGTCACCGCAACCGATGTGGCCTGACTGACATCATCACCAAATTTTATTGCCGGAATAGTCAACTGTCCCGCGTGCTTGGCCATGACATTAAGCGTCCACTGCACGGTTTTACTCAGATTACCGTTGACAAATACCGTGTTGCTGCTTTGGCTTTGATTCAGAATAGAAAAGTCTTGTTCCAGTGGGCTAAAATCAGGTGCATCGTCCGGGGTATCAGCAGCAGTGAAAATAATCTGAAAAGATTCATCAAGGCTGACGGGGGTACGATCCAGTGTGACATCAATTTGCACAGCAAAGGCTGAATGCGGTAGCCAAAGTGCCAAAAACAAGAGTGGAAACAACGTTGATTTCATTAATTTTGTAGCGTTCATAGTATTATCGTCAATCAGATTAATCGAGCTGCCAAGCGTGGGTGTATGCCTGATAAAAATTTAAATCCTGTACCGTTGCACCGCGCCGTCCTACCATCGCAGAAGCAAAAACTTGTGCGCGTTGCAGGGTAAGCGGCAGTGGCCAGCCATGCTGCAATCCTAATAAAACCACAGCGGCAAATGCATCACCGGCACCGACAGTATCCACTACGGCTACTGTAGTGGCAGGCACAACGTCAAAAAACTCACCCTGCTTGTTTAGCGCAACAGCGCCGCGTTCTCCGCACGTCACAATCAACACATCCAGATCATGGTTTTTTCTAAATAGCTGCATGGTTTTTTTTAACGATCCCTGAACAGGCTGCAACTGTATCAATTCATCATCATTAAGCTTAGCCCAATCTGCCCTGCCGAGTAACTGCTTAACGCGACCAATCTGCCACCAGGGAGATCGCAAATTGACATCGATAAATACCTTGCCGGCATGTTCAGCAACCAGCTTATCGAACGTAGCCGCTGAAAGCGGATGGCGTAGGGCTAAAGTCCCATGGTAAAGCACATCCTCTGGATAACTATAGCCTTTAAGCTGTGCTGCGCTAATAAAATCGTAGGCTTGATTGGCTAAAATGGCATACTGCGGTTCACCGTTGACCACGGCAATCTGCACCTTACCGGTTGCATAACTGGGGTCGGTTTGTAGATTTTCAAGGCTTAAGCCCCAATTCAGCATTGCCTGTTTTATCTGCAAACCCTCGGTATCATTACCAACCCGACTGATAAAACCGGGGATTTGACCAAACGCATGTAAATGCCAAGCGACATTAAAAGGCGCTCCGCCAAGTACCTGCTGACCATCGGGGAATTGATCAAACAACACTTCACCAAATATTCTTATTTGCTTATTTAGCATTTTGATTCGATTGCTCTAACAAAGACAATGACTTGAGATGGCTTTAACACGTTAAAAGGCAAAAAGATTAGTAACTACTCAGTGGATGTTACAACAAAGTCCACGGAAAGCACAAAAGACACAAAAGGTTTTCGGTAATACTTCTTTTTGCGACAAAACACCCACATTTTTTCCGTGTTTTTTGTGCTTTCCGTGGACAAATAAGAACCTTTTACTTTATCTTTTGGACGGCTGAGTAGTTACAAAGATTAATCCCAATATTATCGAGAGCTCTCTCCAGCAAAAGAGGGATTGAGCGAAAACACCTACCAAGCCAATGCACCGTCACCAGAATTACGCTCGCGTTGGCCATACTGGTATTTAAATTTACGTTTTAACAAACCTGCTGGATCATCAGGAATACGATTAAGCCATTGTTCATTGGCTTGTTGTTTTTCATCGTAAGGTTTTTCTTCAACCACAACAGCCTGGGCTTTTTTATCTTCCGGCGTTTTTTCCGCAGCATTTTTTTTCTGCTCGGCTAGCTGCGCGGCTTCCGCTTTAGCGGCTTGTTCCACCTTCTTCTGTTCTTCATTTTTTTCAGAAGGGGTTTGCTCAGCTTTTTGCTGGTCTGCACTGTTTTCGCCCGATTCCCCCGGTTTTTTCTCAGGTTTTTGTTCTGGCTTTTGCTCAGACTGTTGCGCTTCGTCGGATTTATTTGGGTCTTTACTGTCGTTATCGCTGTTTTCCTGACTATTATTTTGCGATTGCTGTTTTTGATCGCCTTGTTGCTGCCCTTGTTGCTTTTGCTGATCCTGTTGTTCTTGCTGTTTTTTCTGCTCTTGTCTTTGCTTTTGCAATTCTTTGGCTACCAATTCTTTGTTGTACTTGGCATCGGCATTATTAGGATCAAGTGCAAGGGCTTTTTGATAGGCTTTCAACGCTTCAGGCAATTTACCCGATTGCGCTAACACATTGCCCTTATTATAAAAATCATCGCTGGTTTTGCTGCTTTTTAGCAACGTAAGCGCTTTGTCATAATGCTCGGCTTTGTAGTGCGAGGCGGTTTTCCAGGCAGAGTTTTCAAAAACATTGGCCGCTTTAGCATAGTTGCCTTCTTGATAAGCCCGTAACCCCTGTTGATCTTTGTTTAGCCATAAATCTTGCCATTCCAGGGCATAACTGGTTTTAGGAAAAGGCAGAATCAGTAAGAGTACAAAACACAACACGCCTCTTCTGAAACTCAACGCAGCCAATGGCAACGCAAGCAATAACAGCCAGGGGCCTCTATCATTCCAAATATCCAGTGCCAGATTACTGCTACTATTGGTTTTTTGCTGCATCGGGGGGTCTAATGATGACAATAAGGCTTTAATATCGTCGTCACCTGCGCTGAGTGCTTGATAGCTACCGTGACCTGCGCTAGCCACTCTTTCCAGTGCAGAACGATCCAGCTTGGGGACAACAATAGCTCCTTGTTGATCTTTTAAAAAACCGCCAGTTGGCAGTGCAATTGGCGCACCATCAGCCGTGCCAACGCCAAGTACCGATAATTTGTAATTCCCCAAAGCACTGACAGCCGCCAGGATGCTGTCAACATCAACCCCATCGGTGACCAGTAAAATATGGCCTTTTTGCAGCCCTGCCTGTTTAAAAAGCGCCGCCGCTTTTTCCAGAGCCAAACCGGTATTACTGCCTTCGCTGGGCATAATATCGGTGGTCAGTGCCGATAACTGGCTGGCAATGGTTTCAGCATCGTTAGTGAGCGGCGTAACCACAAACGCATCACCGGCATACACCAACAACGCGGATTGGCCATCTTTACGCTGTTTTAAAATATCGGCAATTTTAAACCGTGCCATAGTCAACCGGCTCGGCTTAAGGTCACCTGCATCCATAGAGCGCGATAAATCCAGGATAATCACCAGAGCAGAATCGTTTCGGAATGCCGGTGACGGCAAGCGATCCCAGGCAGGCCCTGCCAAGGCAAGAATCACCAATAAAGCCGCCAATGCACCCGCCATCAATGGCCAGCGACTGTGATTGATAGCATCTTTTTGTAACAGATACGGTAACAACGCCGCATCACACACCGCCGACCAATTGCCCTGGGTCAATTTATTACGTAACATTAAAAACAAAATTAACGCGTAGGGGATTAAAACTAACAGAGAGTAAGGTCTCAGAAAATGAAATTCCGCCAAGCTCATGGTAGGCTCACTCGTGTCAAACAAACACAGGTAGCTAAGGCCAGCGCCAAGGATAACGGCCAAAAATACAGTTCGCTGCGCGGCCTGAAATACTGTTTGTCTTTTTCTACAGGCTCCAGCTTGTCCAGCAACAGGTAGATGTTATTCAGCTCGTCGGTATTTCTGGCGCGAAAATAGCGCCCGCCGGTGCTTTCAGCAACCTTAACCAACGTGTTTTCATCAAGATCGGCAGACGGGTTTACCTTACGTGAGCCAAAAAAACTGCGCACGATCATTTCATCCGCACCTACGCCGATGGTATAAACTTTTAACTTATGTTGTTTAGCCAGTTCCGCCGCTTTAATCGGGGAGACTTCACCTGCGGTATTGGCACCATCGGTTAACAATATGGCCACGCGACTGTCGGCAGGCTGGTTTTTAAGACGTTTTACCGCCAAACCAATCGCATCACCAATGGCGGTTTTATCGCCTGCCATACCAAGGACTGCCTCATTCAGCAAGGTAGCCACGGTTTTTCGATCAAATGTCAACGGTGTTTGCAAATACGGTTGTGAGCCAAATAAAATCAAACCTAATCGATCACCCACCCGACGGTTAATAAACTCACCGGCTACCGATTTGATAACCGTCAGTCGATCAACAAATTTTTTGTTGAGTACCATGTCTTCCGCCTCCATACTTGGCGACAAATCCACCACCAGCATTAAATCACGACCACTCATGGCCTGTTCTACGGGTTCGCCCAGCCATTGTGGCCTGGTGCTTGCGATGACCAATAAACACCATGCGAGAGTCATTAACAGTAACGGCCACTTTCTAGTCGGCAACGTTGTGCGAGAATCGTCTGCGGAAAAATCATCCAGAAAAGGCACTTTTAAGGCTGCGTGTTCGATAGCTACGCTAACAGGCATTAACCACCGAATGAACAGTGGCAAAGGTAATGCCGCTAATAGCCAGGGCCATTCAAAATGAATCATGTTTTTTGTCTTGTGCAGTTTTTAAGCCAATCCCGACATAGATTGATTAAATCTGAAATCTCAGGTTCTGTGGGCGGTGTTTTACGGTAAGGCGCATCAACCAGCAAACGCCCGACACCTTCGCTAAAAGGTGCATCTTTTAAGCCATTGTCAAGAAACGCCAGCCAGGCGCTGCCTGTTAAACCCGCCACTTCTGAGCGCGGCGCAACACTGATGGCGACACGCCGAACCAATATCGATAACTCACACAGTTTTTGCATACTGCTCATATTGGGGTCACCTTCGATACTGGCCAAATGCTTTCTGGCAATTTTAAGGGCTTTTTTAACGACATTGTTACGGTTTAGCCGCTTGTAAAATCGGTACGCCAGCAATATCAACACCGGCAACAGCGCCGCCAACAACCACCAGCCAATAGCGGGCGGCCACCAACTTATCGCTTCGGGCAAATGGATGTCTCTAAGAGGAAGTTGCGTTGTTAGCATTTATGTATGATTACGTGTGTAAACGAATAGTCCCTGGTGGTTATCTTAGCCGTTGTATCGGATCTTGTGCCGTGCTGCACTCGATTAATATTAGTCCCATTTTTTTGGCTAACATTTCCAGCCGTTGCAAGCGCTGTGCAAAATGTTGCTGGTATTGTTTTAAGCGCTGCTGATCACCGGTATCAATCACCACATCACGGTTATCGTCCGTAAAACGATAACGGCCTTTGGTCGGCAAGCTGCTTTCCAGTGGATCATAGACAAAAACCAATACAACATCACAATGACGGCGCAATTTGGCCAGATGGCCTTCGACTTTGTCATCCATACCGCGAAAATCGCTGATAATGTACACCAAACTACCTGGTCTGACATGCTTTATCAAGCGGGCCAAGACCTGCTCGAAAGACAGCGACAAACTGGCTGCGCTGGGTTTTTTTTCAGGTAGCGGGGGTTTTATTAACGGGGGGTTTTGCTTAAGTACAGGCTGGGTTGCCAAGGCATTCAAAAACCGCAACACCGCATGTTTACCATTTTGCGGCTTCAGCTCCTGGCACGTTGCTTCGGAAAAAATTTGCCCTCCGATCCGGTCACTGTGATGCTGGGCTGTCCATGCCAATAAAGCGGCCAATTTCGCGGCCAACACCGATTTAAACACGCCGCGTGTTGCAAAGTGCATGGTCGGCCTATCATCTACAGATATAAATACCGGGCGCTCGCGTTCTTCCCTAAAAACTTTGGTATAGGTTTGATCGGTACGGGCGGTCACCCGCCAGTCGATCCGTCGTATATCATCGCCAGGCTGATAAAGTCGAATCTCGTCAAATTCCATGCCACGGCCTTTAAAGCGCGACACATAACCGCCCGTCTGTTGAGAGCGAATCCCCAAATGATGCTGCTTTAATCCGGCCGCAGGTTCTGCCAGATCAATCAGTGTTTTCAAGGAGACCGAAACCAGCTCAGCGGCTTTCTTGCGCGGTTGATCCGGTGTTTTTTGCTTGCTAAAAAACATCAGGGAACAGCAATTCTGGAAATAAGCTCTTTAATCACGTAATCCGTGGTAATACCTTCGGCCTCGGCTTCATAAGACAGGATTAATCGGTGTCTTAGTACATCGAATGCCATTTCCTGAATGTCTTCAGGACCGACAAACTCCCACTGCCCCAGCCATGCCTTAGCCCTGGCACAGCGATCTAAAGCAATGC
>NZ_FUKJ01000426.1 GCF_900163745.1 Crenothrix polyspora | reverse complement strand
CTTGATGTCGCTTAGACAGTTATATCGCTAATTTTATCTAGGGATGGTGCGAATATTTACATCAGGTGAACTTGATGCCATTGATGCCGATCAAGTTTTTGCCGCGTTGGGTAAGCGCATTTGAAAGTCAGGTTTTTACGTCCCGCAAGCAGCTCTTATAACTTAACGAAATTTAAGATAACAACAGCCCCGTCAATTCTGTATACAACGGAAATTTACCATCCGCCGATATCAACGTACTTTTGTAAGCCAATGCGGTTGCGATAATTATGCGGTCTTGCGGATCGCTATGATGTTCATATAAATCGACGGCTAACGAAGCAATAGCAGGGCTTACTGGCAACAAGGTAATACCAGAACCAATCAATGCCTTTTCAAACCATTCCTGTCTGGAGCAAGGTAATATGATACGGTTATGACGTTCCAACCAAGCTACCTCAAAGCAAGAAATAGCTGAAACCCCCACATCTTCTGGACTCTGTATACGGCTCATCCAATCAGGTTTGAGGTTTTTACTATCTTGATTAACCCACCACAGCCAAATGTGTGTATCCAGAACAATCATGTGGGCAAATTCCAATCCATTTCTGAAGCACTCGAAAAAATATCCCCCACAATAACGGTTTTGCCAGCAATATCTGGATGCGGTTGACGTACGGCTTGGGATTGTCCATCCATAACCAAAAAAATCGCCTCAATCTGCGAATTCGCTGGAAGCTTGGGTAATTGCTTCAAGTTTCCAGCGATATCAGTTTCTATAATCATGCGTTCAGCGTATAGCATTATGTCCTCCTAAGAAAATAGGGTATTGTTCTTTATCACGGGCTTTATAAATTACACACCAAATTGTAATGTACATTTAATAGTAATGCGTAATATCTTAGCCAGTCAATATCAACGAGCCTTTGTAAACCAATACGGTTGCAATTGTTGTAGCTCAATTCAATAGAATCAGGATTTAGATTGCCAGCACTGAAATAAAGAAGCGCAACATAAGGATTTCAGTAAAACCCGTAGCCTTAAAGCCGATTTTTTGTATAATCAAAAACCTTGCCCTTTATTTTAATCGCGTGATGCACACTACTTTTAAAACTGTAGGTATTATTGGCCGGCCCAGCGATCCAAGTATTGCTGTCACTTTAAACGCGTTGTGTCAATTTCTTAAGCAACATCATTATGCGGTGGTTGTAGCGCAAGATAGCGCCCGTTTTGTGGATAAGTTGTCAGTAGCATCGTGTACTATTAACGAAATCGGCCAACACTGTGACTTGATGATAGCGGTAGGCGGCGATGGTACATTTTTATCGGCAGCACGCGCCATAGTCGAATATGACATTCCCTTAATAGGCATTAATTTGGGGCGACTGGGTTTTTTGGTGGATATATCCCCAAACGACTTATCGGACAAGTTACAGGCTATTTTGAACGGGCATTACACCGAAGAACACCGCTATTTGTTGCGTACCAAAATTATTCGCGATGAACGTGTCATCCACGAAGAAACTGCCGTTAACGAAGTGGTTGTGCATCGCTGGGTAACGCCCAGCATGATAGAAATTACCACCAAAATTGATGGTGTATTTTTAAACTCCCAGCGTTCCGATGGCTTGATAGTATCAACGCCCACCGGATCAACCGCCTATTCTTTATCTGCCGGTGGACCTATTTTGTACCCGTCGCTAAACGCCCTGGTTTTAGTGCCGCTTAACCCGCATACCTTATCCAATCGTCCAATAGTCGTACATGATGCTTCGGAAATCGAAATCAGCTTTTGCCAAACCAAACAAATCAACGCGCTAGTCACCTGCGATCATATCGAAATCCCTGATGTGTTAATCAGTGATAAAATTGTCATTAAAAAAGATCCCAAGCCGATACGGATTTTGCACCCTGAAGGCCATGATTTTTTCCAAATACTCAGAAGTAAATTAAACTGGAGCAGCGGCTACCACAGCTAATTCTATGCTATTAAATCTCAGCATTACTGATCTTGCCGTTGTTAAAACCTTGAATCTTGATTTAGATAAAGGCATGTCCGTACTGACCGGCGAAACCGGCGCGGGTAAATCCATATTATTGACGGCGTTAGGGTTGGCACTCGGTGATCGCGCTGATTCTGGCTACATACGCCCCGATTGCAAACGCGCAGAGATCAATCTGGAATTTGATTTAAGCGATGCGCCACACGCGCAACAATGGCTGCAAGACAACGAGCTGGATGACGAGCAACAGTGTTTAATCAGGCGCGTAATTAACGATGATGGCCGCTCGAAAGCCTATATCAACAACCGTCCGGTGACCTTGCAATCGTTGCAGGCACTCAGTGAAAAACTGGTGGAAATTCATGGCCAGCACGCGCATTTAACCTTATTGCATAGCGATGAGCAGCGGCGGTTGCTGGATGTGTTTGGTAAGCATCAGGATGATTTGGAAACGCTCAACACTTGCTATCGGCAATGGCATAGCGCCAACCAGGAATTGCAAGCCCTGCTAAAAGCCAGTATCGACCAAACCGAGCGTGAACAACTGCTGCGTTACCAGATTGAAGAGCTGCAACAACTGGATCTGGTAAATTTCAATTACCCGGCTTTATTGGAGGAACACAACAAGCTGGCCAATCTGGAACACATTTTAACTGCCGGTCAAGCACAAGTAGACAGCTTGTATGAAAACGATCAGCAGTCGGTTAATCAGTTACTGCATCACAGCATTAACGCGTTAACGCAGTTAATCCGCTTTGCGCCGGAGCTGACTGAAATATGCACGATGCTGTCAGAAGCACAGATACAAACCGAAGAAGCGGCACTACAATTACGCCGCTTTCTGAAGGCGCAAGAGGCTGATCCACAGCGCATGGAAGCGTTGGAAAATCTTATGGATAGCATTCAAAAACTGAGCCGTAAACACCGTGTTACACCGGATGAATTGCCTGAATTAACCGAGAAACTGGCGCTGCAACTGCATGGCATTACCCACAGTAGCGAACGTATCGCACAATTAACCACATTGACCGGCGAGCTGCGTAGCCGATACGATCAACTGGCTAAACAGTTATCTGGATGTCGCCAGCACAGTGCCCAAAAATTGCAGCAACAGATTTCCGCCATTATTAAAGAATTGGGTATGGCGCAAGGTGAGTTTCTGGTTGATGTGGTTACGCCGGATACCGAAATGCCTAAAGCGAACGGTATCGACACAATAACCTTTCTGGTCAGCGCTAATCCCGGTCTGCCGCCTAAGGCGTTGGCAAAAGTGGCTTCTGGCGGCGAGTTGTCGCGTATCAGTCTGGCCATTCAAGTGAGTACCGCCAATGATAAAAGTACGCCGACGATGATTTTTGATGAAGTTGATTCCGGTATTGGTGGTGGTATCGCCGAAATTGTTGGCCAGAAACTACGCCGCTTAAGTCATAACCGGCAAGTGCTGTGTGTGACCCATTTGCCGCAAGTTGCCGCCCAGGCACATCAGCATTTGTATGTGTCCAAAAGTCATACGACGGATGTGACAGCATCCAATGTACGTTTGCTTGAAAAACAAGGGCGTATCGAAGAAATCGCCCGCATGTTGGGCGGGGTTAACATGACCGCCAACACGCTTGCACACGCTAAAGAAATGCTGTGCGCGGCTTCCGGTAACTAACGTAAGCCCATTGTTCAATATTGTCCACGGAAAACACAAAAAACACGGAAAAAAGCTGGACGTAGTGGTAGTCAGTTTTTGTGTTTTTTGTGTTTTTTGTGCTTTCCGTGGACAAAAACTATCTACTTTTTATTTTTTAGAGGAATCCACATGATCCGCTTTCCAGCCGAATGGGAACAACAAGATGCCGTGCTTATTGCCTGGCCACATGAAACCGGCGATTTTCAAAACCGGCTGGCCGCAGTTGAACAAAGCTATCGTTTTATTGCCGACACCATTAGCCGATTTCAGCAGCTGATTATTGTTTGCCGTGATGATATACATCAGCAGCACATTCAATCCCTGTTAAGCAACAGTGAAAAAGTCACGTTTATCCAGGCTAGGGTCAATGACATCTGGGTGCGTGATACCGCATTTTTGACGGTTGAAAACGAAGGCAAACCGCTATTGTTGAATTTTCGTTTCAATGGCTGGGGCGAAAAATATCCGTATGAGTATGACAATGCACTGAACCATCGCTTGTTAAGTGCGCCGCTTTTTAATCATGTACAGCATAAAGCCATCGATTTCATCCTCGAAGGTGGCAGCGTGGAAAGTGATGGTATTGATACCATTTTGACCACCCGGCAATGTCTGTTAAATCCCAACCGTAATACCTGGTCTACACAACAGGATATTGAAAAACAACTGGAAAAGCACTTTGGTGCCCAGCGGGTTTTATGGATAGATCAGGAAAATTTGTCTGGCGATGATACCGATGCCCACATTGATACCTTGGCGCGGTTTTGCACAGCGGATACCATTGCTTATACCAGCTGCAATAATCCAAGCGATCAGCACTTTGATAGCCTGAAAAATATGGCCGCGCAACTGCATGCCCTACGTACACAAGGCGGAAAACCTTACCAGTTAATTCCGTTGCCTATGCCTGCGCCTATTTACGATGAAGAAGACCAGCGCTTACCGGCCAATTATGCCAATTTTTTGATTATTAATGGCGCGGTAATGGTGCCTGCTTATGATGATCCTATGGATGACATTGCCCAGCAGCGTTTAGCCGGGGTTTTTCCAGATCGGGAGATTATTGCTACGCCGTGTCGGCCTTTGGTGCATCAGTACGGCAGTTTGCATTGTATGACTATGCAGTTTCCGGTTGGGGTTGTTTGATAGGCACTGAACCCATACAACGCGCAGGTTTTTAACGTGGCGACCGTAGGAGTTATAGATGGCATTTATGTTAATGGAACCCACTAATCAAACCTTTCAGGAATTGATCAGTAATGGCGTGAAGTACCAAGTTCCACGGTTTCAAAGGGATTACGCCTGGGATAAGGAACAATGGGAAGACTTGTGGTCTGATATTGAGACTATTAACGACGAACAATACCATTACATGGGTTATATCGTCCTTCAACGGAAAAGCCAGCATGACTTTGAAGTCATTGATGGGCAACAACGGTTAATTACGCTTTCTTTAGTTGTTCTAGCCGCCATGAAAAATATCCAATTACTCATTAATAAAAGCGAAGAAGCCGAGGAAAACAAAGAGCGGTTGCGCGTTTTAACCGAGCGCTATATCGGTTCTAAAAATCCCATTTCCTTACGTGTTGATAGCAAACTGTCATTAAACAGAAATAATAGCTCTAATTTTAAGGCGATTTGTTCTGTGCTAGAATCGCCCAATCGCAAAGGCCAAACGCATACCAATAAACTGCTCAATAAATGCTTCAAATTTTATGAAGCCAAAAAAACGGGCAATACCGGACAAGAAATAGCAGAATTTATTGAGCGTGTTGCATCGGGGATGATTTTTACCAAGATCGTCGTGCAAGATGATTTGAATGCTTACAAAGTCTTTGAAACCCTAAACGCACGCGGCGTTCAGTTATCTACACCAGACTTGTTAAAAAATTATATATTTTCGATTGTCACTAAAGACAATCATATTACTGATGAAGACTTAAATGATCTTGACGAAAGTTGGTCTGAAATCGTTTCCCAATTAGGCGAAAGTAATTTTACCGACTTTATCCGCTATCATCACAACTTCCAAGCTACCTTGGTAACTAAGAAAGATCTCTTTTCATCGGTTAGAAAATTAGCCGATACCCCAGAAAAAGCGTATGCCTATCTTCGTTCTTTAAGCGAGTATGCACCTGTGTACGCATCTTTACTAAATCCTCATGATGAATGGTGGGCTCACCAAGACGTTGTTTATCGCAATGTGCGGAAGTATCTGGAAGGATTTGAATTATTTAATATAAAACAACCTTTCACCATTTTAATGGCGGCGTTTTATCAATTTTCTGCTGATGAATTTGTAAGGCTTGCCAAGTATTTGTATATCCTGGCCATACGGTACAATGTAATTTGCCATCATTCACCCAATGAGCAAGAATCAACTTATAATCAGCTTGCTATTAAAATCCACACCAAAGAAATGACTCGGGCAAGTCATGTTAAAAACAGCGAGATTTTTAGGAAACTTTATCCCAATGATGAGGAATTTTTTAATGCCTTTGAGTTTCATAAAATGCCCAGTAGGCAATCCACGAAAAAAATAAGATTTCTATTAGCCGAAATAGAAACCTATTTGGGACATAAAACAGACCCTAACAAAACAACGTTAGAGCATGTTTGTCCTTATAACCCTACTGAAGACTGGGATAACTATTTTGGCGAGGGCGTAAATGACATTCAAGATCGTTTGGGAAATGTGGTTTTACTTGAAAAGGATGAGTTAAAAAGAGCCAGTTTTGAGCATAAAAAACGAGCTTATTTAGATACACATTACCCGTTGGCGCGACAAGTCGCTTCTTATGATCATTGGAATTTACAAAATCTAAATGATTATCAGGAATGGTTATCAAAACAAGCAGTAGAAACTTGGAAGGTTGCGTATGATTAAAAATACGCTGATATTCAGTTGAATTTACCCCCGCTCTCCCGATAGGACTACCCGTGCCACAACACCCCTTACGCATACTCTTCAGCGCTGGCGAATCTTCTGGCGACCACCACGCCGCCAACATGTTTCTGGAGCTGAAAAAATACCGGCCTGATATTGGTGCTATCGGTATGGGCAGTACCAAAATGGCGCAGGCGGGTATCGATATTCGCTATGATTCGGCCAATATCGGCGTGATTGGTGTCGTTGAAGTCATCAAACATTACCCTGAAATTCGCAGGGCCTTATACCTGATGAAACAGCTTGTCGCCAACGAACGCCCCGATTTGCTGGTTTGTGTCGATTACAAGGAGTTTAATTTTAAATTGGCAAAATATGCCAAGCAGCAGGGTGTAAAAGTGCTGTTTTATGTTAGCCCACAAGTTTGGGCATGGCGGCCAGGACGTGTCAAAAAATACGGTGCGGTCATTGATATGATGGCAGTGATCTTCCCGTTTGAAACGACGTATTACGAGGCTGAAAATGTACCGGTGCGTTATGTCGGTCATCCTTCTGTGGATAAAGTGCATCCACAATATTCCAAATCCGAAGCTTTGCAACACTTTGGCTTGAATGCTGAACGCCCTGTTATTGGTTTGCTACCAGGCAGTCGAAACAACGAAATCAAGCGCATGTTGCCGGTTATGTTAGCCGCTGCCGAACTGTTGCAGGCCGAGTTGCCCGATATTCAATTCATCCTGCCGCAAGCTGATTGCATTACCGGTGCGCTATTGGAGAATTATTTGCAGCACACAAAAGTAAAGATTAAGTGCGTCAAAAATATGCCCTACGATGTGATTCAATGCTGTAATGCCGTGATGACAACATCGGGAACTGCGACACTGGAAGTGGCTTTGTTGACGATACCGATGGTTATTGTCTACAAACTGGCTCCGATAACCTATTGGTTAGGGAGAGTATTGGTAAAAACGCCGTTTATTGGCTTACCCAATATCATCGCGGGCAAAAGTATCGTCAAAGAATTGATACAGCATGAAGCAACAGCAGTGGCTATGGCCAAAGAAATTAAGCGTATCTTGACTGATGCCAGCTACTGTGACCCAATGGTGAAGCATTTGGTTGATGTTAAGCACACCTTGGGGCAGGGTGGTGGTTCTAAGAATATGGCGATATTGGCTTTAAAGATGTTGTCGTAAACTGATGTTAACCGAGTATTTCGTTAGGTAATCAAAAACCCGACAAACCACAATCCTGGCGGGTTTTTTAAGTTTAAGCCGGCAAATATTACTTGTTTGACGCTATCTATCCATGCGTCATTTCTGATCCCTGTCATATTTTGATAATCATACTGTCATATAGCGATGCCTATAATCTGAACCTCATCTACTCGGTTTAGACGCTATCGCAGAATACTCCTGCTTTAAGCTAAACAAAATTATTTGCTTTTCAATGCATAAAGAGGAAACCATTCATGTTGAATTCATTTTACAAGTCTTCTGTATTGGCCATCACAACGTTTGCCACCATCGGCTTTAATGCCAGTGCAGAGGCTTATTCCTATCACAAGCCGCAATACACCAAAACCCCAATTGTTATCGGCCACCGTGGCGCTTCTGGCTATCGTCCTGAACACACCCTGGAAGGCTACACATTGGCCATTGATATGGGGGTAGACTTTATTGAGCCTGATTTGGTATTAACCAAAGACGGCAAAATGATTGCCCGCCATGAACCCATGATAGGCGGCACCACTGACGTTGCTAAACATCCAGAATTTGCCGATCGCAAAACCAAGCGTATGGTCGATGGCGTGGAATATAACGACTGGTTTGCCACCGATTTTACCCTGGCAGAAATTAAAACCCTGCACGCAATTCAAGCGCGTACGGACAGAGATCAGCAATACAACGGTCTTTATAAAATACCGACGCTGAATGAAGTCATTGCCTTAGCCAAGCGCAAAAGCGCACAAACCGGACGCAGCATTGGTATCTACCCTGAGATAAAGCACTCCACCTATCATGCCGAATTCAAAGATAAAAACGATCATAAATTGTTCGGGTTGCATTATTTTGAAAACAAGCTGATTAGAAAATTGCATTACGAATACGGCGACACGGCGTGTGCGCCTGTGTTCATTCAGTCTTTCGAGGTGGGTAACCTGCAATATTTAAGTCGTTTGACCAGCATTAAATTAGTACAACTGCTCGATGCCGACGATGTGAATGCCGACGGTTCAATCTCACTGGTTGCCCCCTCCAAGCAACCTTATGATTTCGTAGTTGGCGGCGATACCCGTACTTTTGCAGATTTGTTGACTGACAAGGGGCTGAATTTCGTGAAAACCTATGCAGATGCTATCGGGCCGTGGAAACCTTATTTGGTGAAAACTGTGGCTGATGGTATTGATCGCACTGGCGATGGCAAGTTGACCATCAATGACCGTCGTGTCGATGGCAGTACCGGCGTAATTGAAATGGCGCATAAAAAAGGTTTGTTAGTGCATACCTGGACTTTCCGCAACGATGCCAGCGGTTACGGCTTTGCCGATCCTAAGCAGGAAATGACTTACTATTTTGATTTAGGGGTCGATGGCCTGTTTACGGACTTCGCTGATACAGGTGTTGCAGCGCGTGATGCATCGACTAATGTTCACATAAAAAGCAAGTCTATCGATCAGTGCCAGCGTTACCCGCATAAACACGAAGTAAATCGAAAATAATGATCACCTCGATAACTAGTTAACAGTCATTTTTCGCACCTAACCCCGACGCAACTACGTCGGGGTTGGCTTTCTCAAACAAATCCTGTTCTTTTTTCAGAACCCCGATAACGGTTGCTGTTATGGCTCGCTGAGTCCATTAGCGCCTAATTTTTTTCTCAGGTTGCCACTTAAATTCATAATCCTGTCACAACGCTAACGTAGCATTCCCCCGCCTACTAATGACCTTTTCGATGCGCGAAAACCTTCAGGCTAAATTATCCATTCCCAAGTACACCCAGGAGATTCACCCATGCTATTCATAAAAAAACTCAGTGTTGCGGCTATCAGCACCCTGCTGACCGTTAGTCTTGCCCAGGCAACTGAAAAGCCCACGACTGAAGATATTGTTGATCCTACGCCTGAAGAGTGGTTTAAGGCTGGTCGTAAAACCGTGGTTAATGCCATTCGTTTGCATCCCAATTATCGGCACGCTAAAAACGTCATTCTGTTTGTCGGCGATGGCATGGGAGTTTCTACTATCACCGCATCACGCATTTTTGATGGCCAGCAAAAAGGCGGTCATGGTGAAGAAAACGCATTAAGTTTTGAAAAATTCCCTTATCTGGCGCTCTCAAAAACCTACAGCGTCAACCAGCAAACCCCAGACTCAGCACCCACCATGACCGCGATGGTTACCGGCGTAAAATCGAATGATGGTTTTATTTCCGTGAATCACACTATCGTGCGTAGCGAACCTAACGCGACTGTCATTGATACCAACAAGCTGGCTACAATTTTGGAGCAAGCCAAAGAAAACGGCATGTCCGCTGGCGTGGTGTCCACCGCTCGCATTACTCACGCAACTCCCGCTGCAACCTATGCCCATACCGCAAATCGTGATTGGGAAGCTGACTCGGATCGCCCCGCAGGTGCCACTGTGCCAGATATCGCTGCCCAACTGGTGGATTTTAATGTCAGCGGCGGTATTGATGTGGCTTTAGGCGGCGGTCGTGCACGTTTTATACCTAGCACAACAACCGATCCTGAATACGGCAGCGCCGGCAAACGTAAAGATGGCCGCGATCTGACCGCTGATTGGGTCAGCAAGCACAGCAAAGCCAATTATGTGTGGAACAAAGCCCAGTTTGATGCCATTGATCCGAACAAAACTGATCATTTGTTGGGTTTGTTCGAGCCTTCGCATGTGCATTACGAAGCCGACCGTATTGCCCACGACAAAGCGGGCGAACCTTCGCTAACGGAAATGACCACGAAAGCCATCGACATTCTGAAAAAGAATCGCAACGGCTATTTTTTGATGGTTGAAGGCGGCCGCATCGACCATGCCCATCATGCAGGCAACGCCTACCGCGCATTAACCGATACCCAGCAATTAGCCGCCGCTGTACAAGCCGCTGTCAAAAAAATCAATCTCAAAGATACCTTGGTTATTGTAACTGCCGATCATAGTCATGTGCTTACCATTGGCGGTTATCCCGTGCGCGGTAATCCTATTTTAGGCTTGGCACAAGGTGTGGGTGAAAAAAATCCGACACTTGATTTGCTAGGCTTGCCTTACACGACGTTGAACTACGCAAACGGCCCTGGCTACACCGGCGCGTCAAATCTGCAAGCTGCCGGTTCAAAAATATTCACAACAGCCGCCACACCAGGATGGTCATCAGGCAGCGAGGGCCATACGCCAACCTCTTACACTGCTGCTAACGGCCGCCCTGCACTGAGCGAGGACAAGGTAGAAAATTCTGATTACTTGCAGGAATCCATAATTCCTATGGCCGCTGAAACGCATGCAGCTGAGGATGTTGCCATTTTTGCCAATGGCCCGCAAGCGCATCTGTTTCACGGCATTGTTGAGCAAAATGTGATTTATCATGTTATGGCAGAAGCGCTGGGCTTTACCAAGCACTATCATTACAGCAAGTAAACTGGCTGTTTTCGTCTGGTAACACAAGGCGAATAGCTGTTTTAGAAAAGGGATATTCGTATCCCTTTTCCTGTTTAATTACGATTGAAACGACATTATGAAACTATCTATTGCTGTGAAATTCACATTCTACTGTGCCTTGTTCTGCTTTTCCCTCGCCAGTCGTGCTGATAATGGGAATAATCAACCATTACCGGACATCGCCTGTCGCTATGAGATGAGCATTATCCCGCATGACAAATTGCAAGCACCAACAACCAAAGCCTGGTTCTTCTGGCGCACCGCTAACAGTGTACAAACGCAAGATGCGGATGGTGAGCACGGCGAACTATGGCTGCGTACAGCAACCAGCAACATTCAGTACCGTAAGCTTTACCACAGCGATAAAACCGCTGTGGAATACATGCCGGCTGATAATGCGGCCAATAATATAAGCTTTGATTGGCTAAAGCTCTCCAACATGCTCAGCCAGCAAGAATTAGATACACTTAAAACGGTAGAAAAAACGCGCATACTAAACCGTAACGCAGAGCTGCGTACCGGAAAAGTCAATGGCCAATCTATTGAAGTGCAATGGCTACCAGATGAGCAGTTACCGGCGAACATTATCAGAAAAGACGAAAACCGTACTGTGGCGTTGCGTCTGGTTGAAATGTCCCCGTTATCAGCAGCCCCGCGAAAACCAGTCGCTATTGAGGACATTGCCAATTACCGGCATATCGATGCTGTCGATTTTGGCGACATGGAAAACGATCCCTTTGTTAAAAAAATCATGGCGGCCGATGGGCATCAGCATCACTAATGCGTGTTTATTTTAAAGCGCCGTGTCACTTAAGCCCAGACGACCGTTCTGGGCGACAACCTTGTACTGAAGTGTATGATTCGCTAAGCCGTTCTATAGTGCGATAAATTCATCACGAACACCTTACTTTATTCTTGTATTGCCTTACATTAACAGGCAAATTTACCAAAACTTTATAAACATCAAGCAAGGAAGCCCTGTTTTGTGCGCTATAATGGTGCGACAGCAGTCTATATTGGTGCAGATATACACATCTCGAACATTAATAAAGCTTACAGCGCCCCATTTTGTGCGCCAAAATAGAGATTTTGAGTTCTAACTGTTATATGGCCTACAAATTGCTGCAATATAATAAAGACTCTCTGAAAATTAATGTCATGTACAAACGCATCCTCGACCACCTCAACGCCGCCATTTTATTATTTGATAATAACCTCACACTGACTTATGTGAATTCGGCAGGTGAAATTTTGCTGGCCGACAGCTCAAGACACCTGATTGGCCTCACGGCTTTCGATTTATTTAGATTGGCAGATCCCTCATTACTAAATAATTTACAACATTGCTTAACAGCAGCAGAACCTTTTTTTGAGCGCGAACTTGCCCTGGATCGCTTAACACATTCTGTAACCATCAACCTTATTGCAACACCGCTGTTTGAGGGCGAACAGATCAGCGAAATTTTGGTAGAACTGCAACAGGTCGATAATCAGTTGCGTTACTCCAAAGAAGAACAACTGATAACCCAGCAGCAAACGGCACGCTTGTTGGTACGTGGCTTGGCGCACGAAATTAAAAATCCACTCGGTGGCCTGCGCGGTGCGGCACAGTTGCTGGATTTGGAATTGGATGATCCTGAGTTAAAAGAATATACCCATATTATCATTGCCGAATCTGATCGCTTACAAGGCCTGATGGACAAAATGCTAGGTCCCAACAAATTGCCGAATAAAATTCATTTAAATATCCATGAAGTGTTAGAACGGGTAAGACAGCTGATCGAAGTGGAATCTACCGGCAATCTGTTCATAAAATGTGATTACGACCCCAGCATTCCTGAAATTCAGGCCGATAAAGATCAAATGATTCAGGCTGTTTTAAACATTGCCCGCAATGCTGTGCAAGCGATGGAAGGCAATGGCGAGTTAACCCTAAAAACGCGCATCTATCGACAAATGACCATAGGCCGTAAACGCTATAAGTTAGCCATAAAATGCGACCTTATCGATAACGGCCCAGGTGTTGACCCGGATATTATGAATCAGATTTTTTACCCTATGATTACCGGCAGGGCAGAAGGCACAGGATTAGGGCTATCAATTGCCCAGGCT
>NZ_FUKJ01000033.1 GCF_900163745.1 Crenothrix polyspora | reverse complement strand
ATTCCCCCGTTACCTGATTTGATTCGGGCGACGGTTACCTGTGGGTAATGAGTTGTTACAGACGAAGCAGATAACCATTTGGTGGAACTTGCAATTGCTGCCAGTGCTTCTTATATTATTACCAATAATGTAGCGGATTTTGCTCATTCAGAACTTAAGCATTTGGGTTATGAAATTATCACACCTGAACATATTTTGAGATTACTAAGATCATGACAACTGTATCCATCCGTTTACCCAACGATATGGCGGAACGACTTAAGAACATCGCCAAAGTACGCGACATCAGCCTGAACAAACTGATGGTTGAATTCTCTACTCAAGTGTTGGCAGAAGAAGAAGCAAAACAACGTTTTTTGACAGCGCAACAACGGGGGAATCCCAAGCAGGCATTACAATTGCTGGATGAATTGGATCAAATGAATTTTTAACAATGAAGTGACTGTATCCGCATTATTTCGGCTCGCAAAGCCACTGTTACGGAGCGTGAATATTATGATTTCTGAGACCATTAAAAACCGCCTGGGCAAAAATCGCCCAATGACTTCCATTACTTTACGCATTCCGGTTGACGTGGTGGAATCCATGAAGAAAATCGCACCGTATAAAGGTTTTTCAGGTTATCAGGCATTGCTGAAAGCTTACATTAGTGAAGGTTTACGTCGTGATGAAGCGCAATTTACTTTTAGCAAGGAGGCGCAGTTAATTGCGGCATTAAAAAAGCGGGGCGTTCCTGACAGCATTATTGAAGATGCGGCTCGTGAAGTGGCTTGAGTTCAGCGTGGGTAAGGGGGGGTTGTCCACCACGTTTATACCGTTACGTAAAGCCAACAAAAGAAAGGTTAAATACTATGTGGCGTAACGTTATCATGCCAACCGAAGAAAAGGATGCTGAAATCAATGCGGGGATTGCCGCTGACCCTGATACATCCGAATGGACAGGTGAAGATTTTGCTACTGCCCGTTCGGCTTATGAGGTTTTGCCCGAACTGTTTAGCGCAGAAATAGCCGACGAAATGCTAAGCCCAAAAAACAAAGGCTGACCGCACTGAAACACCCAAAGTATTCACAGGCATACGCTTAGATGTAGAGGTATTAGACTCTTTTCGTGCGACCGGCAAAGGATGGCAAACCGCATGAATGATGCACTTAAAGAATGGCTTAAAGAGCACGAGCTGTCTATTGCCGAGTTGACGGGCGATTTAGCCTTGATAATGGATTTTCGCGGTAGCGAAAGGACAATTATCGGGGCTAAATCGCCTGTCGAACGAGTGGTTATCAGCAGCGTAGCGGCTGATGGCCATTCGTTCGGCAGGTTTACCTGTCAACTCGGCATTATCAGTGCGCTTCGCGCAAGCGAAGCGCACTGATAATTAAGAGTGTAACGCTTATTGTTTATTTTGAGACTGATATTGAACCATGATGACAGTACGTACCATACCACAGTTTGATAAATGGCTTTCCAATCTTCGCGACCAGGGCAACCGCATATAAATTAAGTTAAAAATCAAGGATACTATTCGTTTTCTACAGAACG
>NZ_FUKJ01000057.1 GCF_900163745.1 Crenothrix polyspora | reverse complement strand
CAGTGCGTAGTCATACAACACTATGATTGTAATCTATTTTTACAGATAGCGGGAATTGCTGACATTTAATATTTAATTTTTCAGCCAATTCTTGAATAAGTTTTAAATTATGTTCATTTTCGCTTTCTAATACTAGCTGTGACATTTTTTATGCTCCTAAAATGCTATTTTGCTTACTCCAATTTAGTTGGTTAAAAGCAATTGGTTTGATTGTTGTGTAGCATAACGATATAAAGTTTTCGGTTCTATATCCACCATGCCGTTATTAAACTCCAAACATCCCCAGTCTTTATTAAGTTGCGCTTTATTTAAACCATTTACATCAATATACTTTTCAAGCAAATTTTTTAAATTGGTTTCTTTACTTTCGCCATTTTCGAAAGTTAAGGTAAAAAGATAATTTTCCTGCTGTTTAAAACCGACTAATTTCATAGCTTACTCCAAAGGTTCTATTTTATGGAAATTTTGGGTATCCCACATTTCAACGAGTTCTTCTTGATGTATTTCTGCCCATTCTCTAACCAATTGACGGCATTTTTTAGGTAGATTCCCTTCGATAATGTTCAAATCATGTCTTTATACACAAGTCGAAAAAACCTAATAAAATCAATGGGGCGGTATTTTTGTGACCTCGTTGATTTTACTGATATTTTCGGACTTATGTATAAGGGCATGTGTTCAAATTCATCAACTCCATGATTGCCTCATAATCACCGTATTTTATATGGATATGGCGCGGCGGATGTTCATTGTCTATTAAATACATACGGATGATGATCCCATAGAATCGGCATATTTCCGGCATTTTATGCTCCTAAAATCAGTTGTTTAACCTGCTATTTTCCCGTTACAACACAACGTGAGCTTACCTATACAATAGACATTACGCAAACAAAAACAAGGTAGATTTCTCAATCAATATCCAACTTAGGCAACGCATTCACAATCTTCATCGTCAAGGAGTGCGGGTAAGTCGTTAAGATTAAAGCTGAAAGTTGCATTTTTGTCTATTTTTAGCCTTAAAAAGAAGTAGCATAATGCAATATAAAATTATTTCAAAAAAGCAGTAATTTTTTTAGTTTGTGTATATACCAATTTGGTATATACTGAACTCATGCACGTTATCGCCAAACCTATCCTTGTTGAATTCTGGACTGAATTCCCTGATGCTGAAAAGCCATTGCAGGCGTGGTATCGCACAATGGAAAGCGAGGTTTTTCAGAATTTTAATGAGCTAAAACTGAGTGTGCCAGTGCAGATTATGTTGACGGCTTGACGGTGTTTGACATCGGCGGCAATAAGTACCGGTTGATCGCATCAATCCATTACAACCGGCACAAGGTTTATATCCGAGAAATACTGACGCATTCCCAGTATGATCGTGGTCTTTGGAAACGGAGGAATTAATGACAGTCGCATTGAAAGCGGTGCCCGAACCGCAAGAAATCCTTCGGGCGTGGCTACCTTTTAAGCAAGTTGTGGGGGTTACCCAGATCCGCACTGAAGAAGATTATTCCCAGGTTCGCGCCACTATTGATTCATTGCTGGATGTGATGGGTGACAACGAAAACCATCCACTGGCCGATGTGTTGGATTATTTGGCCAACCAGGTTAAGGCTTATGAGGATGAATATTACCCGATTCCGGTTGCAGAACCGAAAGAGGTGCTGCGGTTTTTGATGGATCAGCACGACATTAAGCAAGACAATTTAGAAGATTGTGCTCCTCAAGGCCGCATTTCCGACATCCTGAATGGTAAACGGGCTATTAGCAAAGAAATTGCCAAACGCTTAGCCAATCGGTTTCATGTCCATGCCGATGTGTTTTTGTAAAAAATTATAACAAGAGAGCCATTGATTTTAATAATTTAACTTGGCGTATTAGTCAGGCTAGAAGTCTGATGGCTTTGTAGAAAATTTGCTCACAATCTGTTGATTCAAACAACCCAATTGTCCAGCCTTAATGCTTCGACGCGCTCAAATTCACGCAGGTTATTGGTCACCAAGACCATACCCTCGCTTCTGGCATGGCCAGCGATATGCAGATCATTAACACCTATCGGCGTACCTTTACGTTCCAGAACACTTCGAATATCACCATAATGTGCAGCGGCTTTGCTGCCGTATTCCAGTACTTCTAACCGAGAAACAAAGTCTTCAACATGGCGCAAATTATGTTCGGGTTTTGCGCTTTTTTCTGCGCCATGTAGCAGCTCAGCAAGAGTAATTGAGCTGATGCACATCTGACCCACATGGCGATTAAAAACGTCCAACACTTCAATGGGGCGATGTTTGATAACGTAGATGGCAATGTTGGTGTCCAGCATATATTTCAACACTACAACATTTCCCTTTCTTG
>NZ_FUKJ01000024.1 GCF_900163745.1 Crenothrix polyspora | reverse complement strand
GCCAAAGTCTTGGTTTTGGCCTGAGTTACCCACATACGCCGAGCCACCGACCGATAATCCAGGGACTTGCGGTGGAGCGTAGTCTACGCGGGCAATATAGCCAAAGCTTTCGGCTTTGGCATCACTGCCGCCGCCCCGGCCTTCCCGGATACCATCAGAGCCGAATTCCTTGGCATTTAGGCCATTGACCACGTAGGTGGTATAAGTGAGGTTCGGCAATAGTTCACCAAATAAACCGACACCCACTTCGCGCCAGGTGCTGGGGATGATGCGTTGTTCAACTTCTGGCCGGTTGTTGCCGAAGTAAAACGGCGGTTCGTGGATAGTATTAATAAAACCCATCGGCATTAGCACCAAACCGGCACGGATGTTGGCCATCGGGTCAAGAAAGAAATCCAGCGCGGCAAATTCTACCGACACCTCGCCTTTTTCCTCTGAGCCTTCACCAGTTGAACCGTGTTCAAATTCGAGTTCACTGTTGAACAGGATATGGTCGGTAAATTTGTATCCTGCATACAGCACGATGCGTTCGAGATCGGCATTGTCACTGTCGCTACCTTTGTCGCCAACCCGTGCCTGATAACTGGCTTGGCCATAACCACCAATCGAAAGACCCCTACCGACCTGGTAGACTTTAGAAGCCGCAGGGCCTAAGCCATACGTGCTTTTGTATTTGGCTTCTTCTGGAATGGCCAGATTGGTGCGTAATTTTTCCACTTCCTGGCTTAGTACGTTGGTTTTGTGTTCCAGGTTTTTGACATCGGTGCTAGCGGGTTTAGCGGCGACAGAAGTATCGGGTGGCGCTTTAGTGGCGCGTAATTCGTCGATTTGTTTTTGCTGATCCTGAATGATTTTCCACATATCTTCCACTGTGGTGGGTTTTTCTAACGCATACACAGGAGTGCTTAAGCTAACGCAGGCTAGCAGGATTGCTTGGTGTAACGGCTTATTGATAATGTTCATGAGGTAGCTCGTTTAGAATTATTTTTGTGAAGTATAAGGCAAACGCTTATAAAGACGCAAACGATTCTTATTAGCCAGTGTTGTTCGACTAATAAGAACAATCGTTTTTAAAGGTTAAAACTTTTTAAAAGTTGAACATCACAGTTTCATTGCTACTTTTTGGGCAAGCCAGCTAAAAACGCCTGCAATTTTGGACTCCCCCAAAACTGTCCTGCCAGCGCTTGCTGCGTTATTGCTACGGCTTCTAAGGCTGTTTTTTTAGTAGCCTTAATTTCAACAGCATTAGATGGCTTGGCCTTAACCGATTTGTCATAAGCAGCCAGTGCGGTCCTTAACGTGCCAACGATGTTGATGCGTCTTCCTAAAGATTCAAGCGCGGGTTGTAAAACAGCAAAGTTAGAATTAGATCCAGTTTCACCGGCGGCTGGCAAATTTTTTAATAGCGCTAGCTTGATCACATTGAGCTGAGTCAGGTTTTGCTTATCCGAATCAGTAATGGCGAATTTTTTTAAATTAGCCGTTCTAGCGGCAGCATTTACGAGGTTGACACCAAAGCCGTAGCGGGTAACTAACTTATCATTGGCAGTGGTTAGTTGTGCAACAGTGGCGTTAGGATTGGAGAATATTTTATCCGCAGCATCTATTGCTGCTTGAATTTCATCCCCGGCAGTAAGGGAGCGAGCATCGATTAAAGAAGCTATGGCAGGGAAACCTTGTTTGAAAATTAAAAAACTGGATTTAACTTTGGCAATGTCTGGCGAATTTGATGACAGCACTTTTCTAGCTATGTTGATCGACTTGCCTCTTAATTCGCGCAACAACACTAGATCCTTAAATAAGGGGCTTAGATCGGGGCCAGATTGTGCCATTTGAATTGATGCGTTTAAATCTTCTTTTAAATGGACACTTAGCTTCTTAAGCAAAGAAAAATCTGGTTTTGCTTTTTCGAGTTCATCCCTAATTGCAAACTGGGTGTCAACTTCCATATCCAGATAAAGCGGTAACGACCTGTGATTAATGTATACCTCTAAACCTTGCCATTTGGCTTCATATTGTTCCTCTGCCTGTTGAGCCGCCGCTATGTTCTTTTTAGTGATTGCACTTTGCCATGCAGTAATAAAGGGCGAGAAGGATTTTAAAGTGGCCACTTCATAGCTATTGCTAGCTGATGCAATCGGTGTATACAAAAAATTGCTTGCAGTTAAAGCAAGACAAAGACTTGAAACAGTTGTTAATGAAAAACGTTTTTGGCTAATCATTTTTGAATTCCTGTAAAGTTGTTTTGCGGTCAAAATGACACGACGGTGGGGTTGCAATTTAACTTGGGTAGTTGATAGACACAGAGTGAGGCGTGTTACAAAATCATCAAAGTCAATCTAAATAATAATAATTCTCATTTATATTGTCAAGGCAAAAATTAATGTAGCATCCTAAAAGATTGAAGTTGAAAATGAGAACGATTCCTATTAGCTAAATCCACTAGGACGCTATTTCTGAAACTTCATAATATGTACGCCCACATCGCGGGCATGTCGCACCTGGGCGTTGTCGAATACGGCCACACCAAAGGCGTAAGCTTTGGCCAAGTTATTAAATTGCACATCGAATTCACTGCCGGTCACTCGCTTACGGGCGATCTCGTAAGTCCATACGCCGCTCTTCCAGAGCATTTTGGCCGCTATATCACCTCTATCGCCTTTACTCGGTGCCACGATAATGCTCGGTACTTTGTCTCCTGCTTTGTACTTGCTATTATCGAAGGGCACTTTCTTGGCATCAAATAGCCAATACGGTGGTGCAACTTTGTTGCCCAGCAGCGCGTACAGCGGCATAGTTTTACTGGCATTTTCGTTGTTTTTATAACCGCCCCCCGTATTCGGATCGGACTTACGCCCAGCCTCTGGGCTTTTGTCTTTGTCAAAGCGGGTATTATCGACATATTGGTCGTCCATCTGGCCAACCGGCGCTGTGCGTACACTCTTCATATGCCACATATCCAGCCTTTCGCCAGGTTTAGGCGTGTATTTATTCCCGTAAGGCTTGCCTTTTTCGCCAAGATGGCAGGCGACCGAGCAGCCCTGCGTTTCAAATCCTGGTGTGCTAATGTTCCAGTTGAAGGATAACTTGTCTTCGTAATAGAGATTTTCATCCCCTTTCTGCGCCTTGGGATCCTTCAGCACTTTCCATGAGCCGTTTTTTTGCTTTTGCCACGGGAAGCGGTTCAAACTTTGGGTGGGATCTTTATATTGAACAAGAAAGTACACCATTGTATTGGTGTATAGCGCTTTTAGCGTTACCGATGTCTTGCCCCCAGGTAAATTTTTGCCGCCAAACACGGGTATTTTAACTGGCTTGGTTTTATTCCATACAGGGTCTACTGTGCCGTCTAATTTAGGCGCAGTGCTTGTTTTAGTAGCCCAAAGTATTTCACCGCCCCAGGCTTCTTTTGTTGCCAATGCGCCGCTGACCAAGAATGCAACAGCCAACCCAATACACTTACTATCCACAACTACTCCTAGTTTCTCAAAATTTTGCATCTCTATAAATGAGCGCTATTTTCATGACTTTTTCTTTATTCACTTAAAGATAGATGCTGCACTACTGATTGTTATACGTCCTGTTCCAGTAAGGAGTGATTGTGGATTTTGTCGGTTTTTCTCTTTTGATAAAGTTTATTGTTTCCCTTGTTGTGTTAAGCGCCCATTTTCTGAATTCCATTTCTCCCAATGGCAGTGTTTTCGGTGCGCTTACATACGGGATACCTTCCTTATCAAGTGCTTCTGCTATCATGTTAAAATCATGGCCGCCTGTTGCAGGTACAAGTATCACATTTTTTGCACCAGTATTATTCAATAGTGATTTTATTTCTGAGACAGCTTTTGGTACTGCGACATCAGATAAACTGGGCCAGTCTTCTCTGGCAGTTACCCCTATGGAACCCAAAAATCCCAGCTTACGTTCAGCGTAGTTTGCTGCGTTTGAAAGCTCTTTTTTCTGAGCTTCGTCATTGAAGTCCTTTTTTGCCCCATGACCTACGAACACTATGATCTCATTCTTCGGTTTCTGGCTTACTGATTTTACCTGCTTTACAAATATCTCCCTCAGTATGGGATGATCTGGCCTGGCTGGCTCTGCCAGAATAATTGTAGAATCGGTGAATTTTGGTGCTGGTATTGTGATTGCTCCCATATATGAACATATAGGGCCATACTTTTGAACGGTTTTTGTATAATTTGTATGGCCACTACTGTCAAGCGAGCCAGAATTGGATTCATTTATAAGCAAACCAGGACATGTGTCAACGTTCTCTATGCCTGCGAAGATGCGAGTGACATTATGGATTACTGTTGAATCTGGGCCAAACATGTCGGTGTACAATAAAATGGAGTATTTTACTCCGCTTTTATCCAGGCTCATTAATCCGAAGTCCCATGTATAAGGCATGTGTAATATTTTTTCAGACGGTATTCTTATAAATTTCTCCAAGTCATTCTCGATAGCAGTAATCTTGTCATTGTCAGGGTTGAATCGTAATGGGTCGTTGGGTACGCCATGGGTATATACAAGAACCCCAATCCTATTGGGGGTTATTTTCTGAGACATGGCTATCGGCTGGCGAATTGTTTCGTCCCCATTCATTTGGTTAGCCGATGAAAAACACGGCTGCAGAAGGGCAGTGGCAAATAGTGTAGAAAAGACAGTAACTTTACACAGAGTGGGTTTTTTAGCATTTCTCATGGTTTTTCACCTGTATTAATAAAAATTGACGATGTTTGTTATTCATGCATATAAAATGCTGACCAGAACTTAAGCTTAGAGAGGCTGATCTGGCTTATCTGCCAGTTTTTATGTTTTGGCCAGCATTCTATATGCCTGAAACTACGCAGATTGGGTTGCCTGTTGCTTGGCAACCCACCTTGGAACTAAAGGCCATGAAACCTTATTTAGGGCAACTCCCTGCATCTCCTGGTACAGTAGGTTTTAACTCAGGTGCCGGTTCGATGACCATGTTGCCAGTCAAGCCGGCCCAGATTTCCGCGCCGGGCTTGATGCAGTGTTCTGCAACCTCTTTTGTGTCGGTGCGAAGATTCCAGTCTTCGCGTTTGTATTGGGCCTTCACCACCGCAATAAGCGGCATATTGGTTTTGTTCTTGCAGATCGCAAAGCCATTTTCCACTCGGCATGTCCATTTTTCTGGACTGAGGTATTTGATCTGTTGGTACTCATGTATCTCGTAGGGGGTGGGTATTGGCCCTGAGAAAGCGGTAGTTGAGGCAGACAACAGGCCAATGCCCATAACGGCAGCGATATTTAATCTGGATATTTTCATGATGGTTTCCTAGTTCAACGGGTTAAAAAATAATATGACTCAATAGGTGAATATCTTGCAATCACAAGAAGAGAAACTGTGGCAGCATTCATAAACACTTATGTTAATGATAATGATTCTCATTATCTAAGTCAAGGCAAAAATCAACATAGTAATCTAGCATATTGAAATTGAAAATGAGATAGCACCCTATGTCAAAAACAACGTTTGCTTGTGCGGTTAATTTTTCCAGATAGCTTCTAAGCGCATTCTGAATGACAATCCCAACATGGGCATATAGAATGCCGGCCAGAACTTAGGTTTGGAGGGGTTTAAGCTTGCGGAGCGTTACCCGCTTAAGCCCTGGCCAGCATTCTATATGCTCGAACACATTGTAAATGTTAATGTTTAACAATTTTTAATGACGGTGGTGTGGGTTTTCGTTGTGCAGTAGCCATGATTTTTCCGGCTGCTTCATTTAAGGTGTTGGCAACGCCGATGAAGGATTCCACGCTGAATTGCAACGACATATCTTGTAAGTGCAAACTCACTCTTCCACATTCTTTGCAAATGACGACTTGTCCAAACTCGGTTGCGGCCAAGTATTCGTGGGCACAAGGTTTTTTGTTCATAAGTTTTTTACTCTCAGGGGCTGAGGCAACGTTAAACTAATAGGTACGCACTAAATTAGTGGGTGATTTTTCCATCATTTGAAAGAATTCGCCTTTGCTCCAGTAAGGTTGCGGTTATGTGTTGCCATTGTTGAAGCAGTCCTAAGTACAGGTTTCTGGCGCTATCAGAATCGATTACATCAGGGTGATCAATCACTAGGTGGATATGCCTGACAATAAATTGAGCGAGTTGAGGAGATTGATCCTTATGAAAGCGCGTCATTAAAAAGCACAGGGTTGAATGTAATTTAACAAATGACAAAGCATCAGTTTTTGTCTCTGTCGTAGGTGTTTCGGGATGATCCAGATGCTGTTTCACAGTTTTTTCCTTGTAAGCCAAATAAGCTAAAAAATTCATGGAGCCAAACAAAATCATCAAGTTGATTTTGTATTTTTTGTGGATGACTTTCATTTTTTATATAGTAAGCAAGCCACGATTTTGCACGCCTTGTGTACCGCCGCTGCTTTTTGGGCGACAATGTTAAATTGGCAAGTAAACGGTAATGCCGGGAAATTTGCAAAGCGATACAAGGTGTTTGTAAAGAGTTATATTGATCCAGCAAACATTCAATGGCCATTAACAGCATTCTGTGGGTATCGTTCTCAGTCATGATGCTTTTCCGTGATGTTTAGACTTGTGTCTTGGTGTTGATTTCAGTGTGGCTAACAATAATGCCCAGACCGTTTCTTTTGCAGTGACATTCAGGCATTTAAAATCCACAACATAAAGATATTTGCGCTCAATCAAGGAGGCTAAAACGGTTGGGGAAATGGCTATGTGTATCAAGTTATTTTTCATACAAAAACCTGAGTAATCTCTATTTGATGCAAATGATAATGATTCTCATTTAATATGTCAAGCGAATTTCTTCACCCGCTGTTTTTATGGGATGTTAGTGTTTTTTACCTCTTTTCAGCGGTTGCCTCGGTTATAATGAGATTTTTTAAATCGTTTGGGTATCATGAACAAACAGAGAAAGGCCGTAGCATTGATTTCAGGTGGTTTGGATTCGATGCTGGCGGCAAGAACCATACAAGAGCAAGGCATTCACGTTGAAGGCATCAATTTTTTTACCGGTTTTTGTGTGGAAGGCCATACTCATGCCATTCGCGAAAAAGACAAAGCCAAGCCCAAACGTAATAATTCCCTGTGGGTGGCTGAACAGCTAGGCATTAAATTACACATTGTTGATGTCATTGAAGAATACAAAAATGTGTTGCTAAACCCCAAACACGGTTATGGCCAGCACATGAATCCGTGTCTGGATTGCAAGATTTTTATGGTCAATAAAGCCAAGCAATGGATAGCTGAAAATGATTTCGACTTTATTATTACCGGTGAAGTGATGGGTCAACGACCCATGTCACAACGCAAAGCCACCATGCCGATTGTTGCCAAAGAATCAGGCGCAGACGACTTGCTGTTACGGCCTCTATGCGCCAAAAATTTGCCCGCGACACTGCCGGAACGCGAAGGCTGGGTGGATCGGGAAAAACTGCACAGCATCACTGGCCGTTCGCGCAAACCTCAAATAACAATGGCCAAGGAATTCGGCATTGATGAGTATTCGCAACCGGCCGGCGGCTGCTGTTTTTTGACCGATAAATATTATTCCGCAAAACTGGTGGATTTATGGAAAGCACGCGACAGTAGGGAGTATGAATTAGATGATGTGATGCTGTTAAAAGTTGGTAGGCACATCAGGCCACAAGCGCACTATAAGATGATTATTGCGCGTGAGGAGGGCGAGGGGCGTTTTTTGCATGGCTATAAAAAAGACTATGTCAGCATGACTTGCGTGAGTCATCAAGGGCCATTGGTGTTGATAGACGGCACGATTGCCGCAGAAGATTTGTATTTGGCAGCGAGCATTACCGCACGTTACGGTCAAGGGCGCGATGCGGAACAAGTTGAAGTGAATATTGTTTATCAAGATGGTGCCGAGCGCACGCTGCATGTTAAGCCCATGCTTGAACAAGATATGCCTAAGGCTTGGTTTATATGACCAGAGAAATACTCAATGCTAGGCGTTTGCTGTGTCCGTTACCGGTGATCCGTACCCAGGATAAGGTCAAGCAGATGCAAACGGGCGACCAGTTGGAAGTCATTTGCACTGATCCGGGCGTGATGCAGGATATTCCCACTTGGTGTCGTATTAATGGCCATACCGTGTTGGAATTGTTGTCGGGCGATCATGAATATACAGTTATCTTGGAAGTGGGTGGGGCGTAGGTTTTACAAGCTGTTTGTCCACGGAAACCAAAAGTAGGCGCTTTTAAGCGACACAAAAAGCACAAAAGAGGGGGCTATCTCCAGGGCAAACGCATTTGACTTTTTTAGTTATTGAATAATCAATCAGTTATGTATATACGCTGCTTTTTTGGCTTCGTTTTTACCCTTGTAACCAATTGATTATCAATATTAAAAATTTATATGCGGTGGCCCTGGGGCTATCTCAAAACAGTATTCAGGTGGTAGCGTTATTTTGACACTTTTTTCCGTGTTTTTTGTGTCGCTTAAAAGCGCCTACTTTTGGTTTCCGTGGACAGAATACAGCCACATGTATGCAAAGTGCGACTGCAAAGTGATTACGAACGGCGTATTTTTATCTGTAAAGTTTAAAGGATTGAGTTATGGCGGTATACCCCAAAGGGTCTGATGGTCAGTTTTATTTTCCCAACATGCCAGATATTGCAGGCATTGCACTAGGCACAACCAATGCCGGTATCAAGCAAACCGTCAGAGACGATATTTTATTGATCCAAATGGCGGAAGGTTCAACGTGTGCGGCGGTGTTTACCCAGAATGCGTTCTGTGCTGCGCCTGTGCATGTCGCAAAAGCCAATTTGGCACACGCACCACGCTGGTTATTGATTAATTCCGGTAATGCCAATGCCGGCACCGGAACGCAAGGCATGGATGAT
>NZ_FUKJ01000030.1 GCF_900163745.1 Crenothrix polyspora | reverse complement strand
ATATTTTACATCCGCACGCCGTGCTCGGTGGTTTGCCGCAAGATACCAGCTTTAAAGCGGAGACGGTTTCTTGGCTGGTGTGTGGTGATAACAATGTGTTTAGAGAAGGTTTTACTGCACACCGCGCCTCTAAGGAACATGCCGAAACACGCATTGGCAATGACTGCTATTTTATGAACAATAGCCATGTGGCTCATGATTGTCAGATCGGCGATAAAACTATTTTTGCCAATAATGTCGCTATCGGCGGCTTTGTAGAAATTGGCCATAATGTTTTTATGGGCGGCGCTGTGGTCGTGCATCAGTTTTGCAGGATAGGGTCGTTTGCGATTGTGCAAGGCACTACAGGATTGAATATGGATGTCATCCCGTTTATGTTAATTGGTGGTCGTCCGGCGCGGCATTACAAGTTAAATACCGTGGGTTTACGACGCGCGGGCATTACCGGAGAACGTTACGCCGTGCTTGCCCAAGCCTTCCGACTGTTAAAAAATAAAAAAAGCCTGGATGAATTAGAGGAAACAGTAGAGTTAAAGTCTTTAAAAGATTGGCTGTCAGTCAAGTCCAAACGCGGTTTGCACGGATTTGTTGATATATCGGCTTAGGGTTTTAGCTCTATCGACTAAAGAGGGACAACAACGTATGCCAGGATGCCAAACAATAGGCAACTCAGACCAGCATTATTGTTTTTGTCCCATTTTTAAACGTGTAGCCGCTTTTTGAATGTCACCCACCCTCGCCGTTTGTTTACGTTTTGCAAATAAAATTAACTAATATGTATCATCTATTGCAGTTTATGGCATAAGGTTATAGTATCAACTGGCAGGTGTTTAATGGGGCACACGGCTATTTTTGGGTGATTTAATGCTTTTAACGAGTCTTCTGATGTGCTCTTGACTCGTTCCGATTATACTAGCCTCAAAAGCTACCCTGTGAATTCCCATACTGAATCGATTGCTGTTTTCCAGGTGAAAAATATTTTACATATACTTGAGTATTTCACTTTTTCAACGTAAAAACAATGTCTAACGCTTGTTACTTCGGGTGATGATATCAACTGCTGCGCTAAGTTTATGCCGGTGACGACAGCTGATGGTTTTATAAATCAAAAGATTTATTAAGGATTGGAAATTGTGTGACTGCAATTTTTTGAATATTACATAAATGGAAAAAAGCCAACTGTTTTTTAGCCTAAGATGGAAAGTGGCACTATTGCTAGGTAGTGTACTTCTCATATTGCATAGCTTTTTTTCATACACCAGCTATCTCAATGCAAAAACTAATTTTGTTATGGCTAGAGAAGCGGTTCAAACGAGTCATGTCGGCTTAGCCAAGGCCTTAACGGAAGATTCGTTCTTGGCACTACAGCAATTCGCGTCACTGGTTTCCTCGCTGAATCATTCATCAGTCCACAAAACAAAATCCCCGCCACACAATGGCGATGTTATCGACAAAAATTGGTTACAGTGGCAATTAAACTGGCAACTGGAAAGCCTAACACTGTTCGATAAACGTGGCATGTCCGTTAAATCCTGGGGTAATCCCCTTGTTATGCCGGAATTAGCGGTTCAGGGCGTTTTAAAAAATACCCATCCCAAGCAACATATCTATTGTGTTACCGGTTGTTTTCAACAACTCATGACACCACTGGGTGAAAAATCAGCACAAGGGGCGCTCAGTACGGTGCGGTCGTTTGTCGATATTATTGACAAGTACAAGCAGGCAAGCGGATCAGATATAGGTATTTTGATGGCCAACACGGATACCGAAGACGCTAATCGTCACTGGCCTTACAAACTATCAACGGCAAATCTATCCGAACAAAATATTCCCGTTTTTGAATTTGTTTCAGCCCATTATCCGATCAGCGATTTTTTAAATCGCCGTAAACTGGTAGGGCTGACGGGGCGTTTCTTTGATGTCAGCATTATGTCTATTCCGCCACAAGATGCCACAAGCCCAGATAGTCCGGCCTATTTTTTACTGATCGATGAGGTGACGACAAGCGTTAGGCATCTTGAAAAAGAAGCACGGCAATTGTGGCTGTATGGCTTGATTGGTTTGGGCTTGGTATTGCTTTTGTTAGTCTGGTTATTACAAGACTGGTTGCGGCGTATTGGCAAGCTGTCACAGGCTTTCCCGCTGTTATTGCAGGATCAATACGATCAATGCCGTGAGCAATTAACAATCAGAAATGTGCGTTACGGCCATGATGAACTGGATAAGCTCAATGAGCTAGCCTTAAATTTAGTCAATCAGTTGCAAAATAGTGAACAGGAAGTACATGGCAATACCTTTGAATTAATGGAAAAAAGCCAGCATTTGGCAAAAGAGCGCGACTTTATTCATCAACTCATCGAAGTCGCTCCGGTTATTATCCTGACCCAAAAATTGAACGGTATTATTTTAAATGTTAATCAGGCCGGTATTAATGGTTTTGAGACTGACAGGCACTCTATTGTTGGCAAAGTCTTTGATATTTTTCTCCCCGAATCCGAACGTGAACATCTGAAGAAATTAAATGAATTAAGGTCGGGTATAGAAGGTGAACAACTTCAGATCACCGGTTTTTTAATGACCAAAGCCGGTAAGCAAAAAGAGACATCCTGGCTGCACACAGTGGTAAAAGTTAATGGCTACTGTGATGAAGCTGTTATTTTGACGCTGGGCATTGATGTTAGCGTCAGCAAGGTTGCCCAGGAAAAAATGTTGCGCATGGCGACCTACGATTATGTGACGGGACTCAGTAATCGTCGCAAATTTGAAGATGACTTCATGCTGGAACTGGCCTCGGCTAAACGCTATGGTTATCAAGTCGCCTTGTTTTATCTGGATTTGGATAAATTTAAGGTCATTAATGACAGGGAAGGCCGCGAAGCCGGTGACAAGGCACTGACCCATGTTGCTACTGTTCTTAAAGAGGCCATGCGCTTAACCGATTTACTGTCGCGTATTGGTGGTGATGAGTTTGCATTAATTATGCCGCATGCCGATGCAAAAGGTGTTGAACACATCGCACAAAAAATCAACCGTGTGCTGTTAGCCCAGGACATTGCGTTGTCTGGTCGTCGCTATAAAATTACTGCCAGCATAGGCGTTGCCATTTTTCCGTTGCACGGTCTGATGACCACTGAACTGCTCAAAAATGCTGATTGCGCCATGTATCAGGCAAAAGCCGCCGGTCATGGCCAATACCGCATTTTTTCACCGGACAGTGATTATCAGGACAAACTCAATCTAATGCTGCACTGGCGAGAAACCATTGAAGATGCTATCGCAAACGATAAATTTATTCTGTACTATCAACCCATACGCAATCTTAAAACCGGTATTATCAGTCATTTTGAATGCCTGATTCGACTGCAAAAAGAGGATGGGCAACTGATTATGCCCACTGATTTTATTAATTATGCCGAAGAGTTGGGGTTGGCAGGCAGGATAGACCGTCTGGTATTAAAAAAAGTGGTGCAAAAACACATTGAATTAAATCGCCAGGGCAAAGATTACAAGTTGACCATCAACTTATCCGGGCGCTTATTTAATGATGTGACTATTTTTGACGATATTTCCTGGTTAATTAAAGATCGCGATGTTGATCCTGGCAAAATTATTTTTGAAATTGCCGAGACGGCAATTGTGTCCAATTTTGCAGCGGCTGATCGCCTGATAGCGCAAATCAATGAATTGGGCTGTTTGATCGCGTTTGATAATTTTGGTGTAGGTTTTTCTTCGGTTTATTATTTAAATCGTTTTCCAATTGCTTATGTCAAAATTGATGGCTCGTTTATTCGAAAAATCGATAAAAGCGACGATGACAAAGTGTTCGTAAAAGCCTTATCTGGCGTTGCTCAGGCTTATGGTAAAAAAACCGTAGCCGAATCGGTTGAGAGCGAAGAGGCCTTAACCATACTGAAAGAAATTGGCATTGATTTTGTACAGGGCTACTATATAGGTGATCCTGCGCCGCTGGACTGATGCCATAGTGTTTGCGGCACTTTAAAAATCTCGAAAGTCGGTAAATCGTTTACAATAGCCAATTTTTTAGTCATATCGGCTTGGCAAAGCAGGAGTGAGTTATTTGTAAGCATCCATCTCCCCTTTTTCAAAGAGGGGGACTGAATGATTACAGTTATTTTTGTAGCAACTGCGTCTTACCTTCAAAATCAACTGTTAAATCCCATGAAAAAATTAAAATGTGCGGTCATTGGTACCGGTTATTTAGGCAAGTTTCATGCTGAAAAATATGCAGCCTTACTTGATTGCGAACTGGTCGCCGTGGTGGATATTGATGCAGTGGCCGCGCAAACAGTGGCGAATAAATACGGTGTCGCCGCACTGACAAGCTACCAGTCTTTGCTGGGTAACGTGGATGCAGTCAGCATTGTTGTGCCCACCACCTTGCATTACCGCGTCGCCAAAGATTTTCTCAATGCCGGTGCGCATGTCCTGGTTGAAAAGCCCATAACCGTCACGGTTGCAGAAGCCGATGAGCTGATTGCCCTGGCGCAGGCTAAGCAACGGGTTTTGCAGGTTGGGCATCTGGAGCGTTTTAATCCGGCGGTATTGGGGCTAGACAGGGAAGAAAAACCGCTGTTTATTGAGGCACACCGTTTGGCACCGTTTAATCCACGCGCTAACGATGTCAGTGTAGTGCTGGATTTGATGATTCACGATATTGACATTATTTTGGCGTTGGTCGATTCCGACATAGAGCGCATTGATGCCAGTGGCACGCCAGTGCTGACTCAAGGCACTGATATTGCCAATGTTAGGCTGCTGTTTAAAAATGGCTGCGTCGCCAATGTGACCGCCAGTCGGATTAGTATGAAGTTGGAGCGTAAGATGCGGCTATTTCGGCCCTCTTCTTATGTGTCGGTGGATTTTCAAAATCGGGTGTTAACCCAGCATCGCACCGGTAGCAAAGAAATGTTTCCTGGTATTCCAGAAATAGAAACCGAAGAGACGGTGTTTGGAAGCGGCGATGCTTTATTGGCAGAAATTCAACATTTCGTAAACTGTATTCATACTGGCGAAAATCCACTGGTTTCTGGTACGGCAGGAAGACGCGCATTGGCGACTGCCATTAAAATTGGCGAATTATTACATAAGAACAGGCATAAACAATGATACCGATGGTAAACCTGAAAGCGCAGTATGCTGAAATCAAACAAGAAGTAGAGCAAGGTTTGGCTGAAACCATTGCAAATTGCAGCTTTATTTTAGGCCCGAATGTGCAGGCGTTTGAGCAAGAAGCAGCAGCGTATTTAGGTGTAAAACACGCGATTGGCGTGGCTTCTGGAACAGATGCGCTACATTTTGCCTTGCTTGCTGAAGGCATCGGTGCTGGTGATGAGGTCATTACTACGGCTTTTACTTTTATTGCGACCGCAGAAGCCATTAAATACGTTGGCGCTATTCCGGTTTTTGTCGATATTGATCCTAAAACTTTTAATATTTCACCGGAAGCGATAGAGCAAGCGATTACTGCCAAGACCAAAGCGGTCATGCCGGTGCATTTGTTTGGACAACCGGCGGACATGGCTCGCATTAAACAAATATGTGACGAGCATAATTTAAAATTAATTGAAGATTGCTGCCAATCTTTTGGGGCAAGTATTAATGGCATACAAACTGGCGCAATAGGTCATGCGGGGGGCTTTAGTTTTTTCCCCAGTAAAAATCTAGGCGCATTTGGTGATGGTGGTTTGGTTGTCACCCACTCGGATGACAGTGCCGCGCACATAAAACGTTTGCGTAATCACGGTTCAGATGTGCGTTATTACCACGATATTATCGGTTATAACAGCCGTCTTGATGAAATGCAGGCGGTGATATTACGCGCCAAATTAAAACGCATCGATCAATACAATCAAGCGCGTCGCCATGTGGCGCAGTTGTATTCGCAACTGCTGGCGGATTTGCCACTTATCACGCCATTTGAAGATGGCTTGGGTGAGCATGTATACCATCAATACACCTTACTGTCGGATCGGCGCGACGACATCATGAAAGCCTTACAGGCTAATGAAATAAGCTGCGCTGTTTATTATCCCGTACCTTTGCATCAACAAAATGTTTTTAAGGTGGACTGCGCTGATGTCAGCTTACCGGTTACCGAATCGGTTGCGGCTCACTGCTTTTCATTACCGATTTGCCCGTTTCTTGACGATGATACCATTCGGAACATCACCAGCGTTATTCGAAGTGTTTTGACGGCCTAATGAGCGCATGCACATAACCTGATCGTATGCTACTCGACTTTAGTCTTTACCAAACCCTGATCGTTGCCAGTTTGTTCGTTTGGACGGGCTTTGTACGTACCGGTCTTGGCTTTGGTGGTGCGGCTTTAGGTTTGCCGCTGATGTTGTTTGTGCAAAATGATCCACGTTTGTGGTTGCCGATCATTAGCGTACATCTGCTATTTTTTTCCGGATTAACACTGCGTACACGACTGCATAATGTCGATTGGCGTTATTTGCGGCATACATCACCTTACATTATTCCACCGGCTATCGTGGGCGTATTTGGACTCGTGACCTTGCCTATTTTGTGGTTGAATGTGTTTATTTATTCAATCACGCTGTTTTATGGCTTTGTTTGGCTGTTCAATCGTGCTATCGAAAGCCGTCACGATTGGGTTGATAAGTTATTGCTGGTTATCGGTGGTTATGTTGCCGGAACATCCCTGACTGGTGCGCCGCTGATGGTGGCGGTTTACATGCGCCATGTCAGCATGGAAAAATTGCGCGACACCCTGTTCGTGCTGTGGTTTATTCTGGTTAGCATTAAAATGACCACGTTCATCGTATTATCGGTGGATTTGCATTTCCAGGCGGCACTGAGTTTGATTCCTGTCGCAGCGATTGGACATGTGCTGGGCTTGAAAGCGCATACTGCCATTATGCAAAATGACTTGCTGTTTAAACGCTGGCTGGGTGGTGGTTTGGTCGTCGTGAGTACCTTGGGGTTAATGAACTTAGGATTATCAGTGTACCTAAGCGTAGTTTTTGAGGCTGTGAAAATATCTCTACCGTCCCATTTCTAAGTATGCTATTGAATTCAACTAAGCGGGATACGCTTTAAAAAAACCGTTCCGTGGTGAATTTATCGAACCACGAACCCACATCCTTTGACAAGCTCAACCACCTGGGTGATCTGATAACAGACGAATGTTAATTGCCATTCGAACACCAGTGGCATGACAATTATACCAACACCCCTTTAAGCGAAACCGTAGCAACAAATGCCAGCGCTGATCGGGTGCTGCGCGGCGGTTCCTGGATAAACGATGGCAGTGATGCGCGGTCAGCTGCCCGCTTCAAATACGAACCAACTCATCATGACGGCTATATCGGCTTCCGTCTAGCCCTTGGGTCGTAGACAAAGCTAACAACATGGTATGCATTCACCTCCCTCTTTGAAAAAGGGGGAGAGTTTACGAGGGGTGGAGGGGGATTTATTTTAAAAATCTCCCCTAACCCCTCTTTTTCAAAGAGGGGGACTGAACGGTTACACAACATGAAAACGAATCGTACAGCCTAGGCACTATTTGCCTTCAAGCGTAACAATACCCTCCCATTCCAGGGGTGGGTTTTTCTGGTAAGCCAAGGCCAAATTCAAATAAAACCGACTGGGGCCGTCTTCACCCTGCGTACTCAGCAAAATTTGAAAGCGGATAACAGCCTCGTCCCATTGGCCTTGCTGAAACGCCGCCAGGCCACCGGCGAATTGTTTGCATAGCTTGTCTTTAGCCTTGCCAACATCCGGCCCCATACCCACAATTTCCAACAGCGCCAAGGGTTCTTCTCGCCCCACTAATCGAAATAGCCCCACCGACCTGGAAACGATATTGTTTAAGTGGGCGGCAAAGGGTGCTGAAGCTAAAATCTTGGTGCCTAAATATTTGTTAACACCCTGGATACGTGATGCCGTGACCACCGTATCACCAATAGCCCGATAATGACTGCCTTCACCCGCATCCAGCTTGCCTAGCGTCATATCGCCCTCGTGTAAACCGATGCGTGTGGGCAGTCGGCCTACACGGGTCGCTTCATTAAATCGCTCAACTGCCAATTCCATCTCAAGCGCCGCCAAACAAGCGGCCAGTCGTTGTGTTGCGACAGGTAAGTCAATCCATACCGCCATCATGGCATCGCCGGTAACATCGGCAATAATGCCATCGTGCATTGTTACCGGATGGCTGAGCACCTGATAATACTCGTTTAACAACTCCCACATTTCATGGGGCGTATGCTGTGCAGCCACAGTGGTATAGCCTTCAATATCGGTAGCAAGACACAAGCCGTTGACATCACGCTCAAACGACCGTGCTTCAGTGCTTTTTTCCGGAGACCATTGCCCAGGCGATGTTGGCACAAAGTGTATCCATTGTGGGAATATTTGCTGAACGAAAGCCAGTATACGCTTTCTTTCCCTTAACAAGTCACGGCGCGAGTCTAATAAGGACATCAGCCAGGCTACCGGCAATTGAATCAACAGTGGCACAGCGACGGGCAACCACGCACCGCTGCGTTTAAAATACCAAATCGCCAAGCCCGCATAAACACCACTGAGTAGCAAGCTTGCGACAATACCTGGAAGTCCTGCAAACTGGGTCAGCAACAAGCCCACCCACAGGCCGAACAATAAATACCATAGTGCCTGCGGATACGGTGATGTTACAAAGCGATCTTCGAGCAAGTTGGCAAATTGTGTCGCCATAATTTCCACGCCAGCCATTCTGCCACTGCGCGTGTCGGTGAAAGGCGTTTGGAAATAGTCGGTTTTGCCCGGCGAAAATTTGCGATTAGCCTTGCCGACGAAGACGACTTTACCCTGCAAATTGTTCACTTTGCCATCATAAACATCGCTGTAGGATTCTATTCTTAAGGTTTGTGGTGGGCCGTAAAAATCAAGATAACGGCTGTCTTCCAAACAAATGATGTTGTTAATGGCTTGTAAAATCGCCTCTTTTTGAGGGATGGCGCTAGAGAGGGGAGCACCAGACAGGCATTGTCTACGTCGCTCGGTTAAGCCGACAGAAAAAGGCGTGTTGAGTTGGGTAATGCCTTGCAATGTACCGTTATGCTGCAAATAGTACAGCCAGGTTACCACCGGCAAGGTGGGCGTTTCTGCGAGCGCATCCAGAAAAACCCAGCTTTCTCGAATGATGGAGTTTTCGGCATCGTTGGTCAGGTAAAACGGTGCATGATCTAATACAAATTGCGCTAACGCTGGTGTAGGAATAATTTTACGCATGGCTATAAGCTGTTCGGAAAGCTGTTGTGTGCCTTCTTTCTGGACGAAGGGTTGTTGATTACTTTCCGAGCATTCATCGCGTCCGTAAAAATCTTCAACGCCACGGCGTAGTTTTTGTACGCAGTCAGTCACCAGTACGTTGCCGGCTTTTTGCATAGCCGCTGCAAAGGCAGGGTCGTGATCAGGATGGGGGGCGATAAATTGAAGATCAAAGACAATTAACTCCGCGCCTTGTTGCTGTAATTCCTGTATCAGTTTGGCATGAAAGCCGCGCCAGCGGGTTAAGTCTTGTCCCACACCTAAACGGGTTTCCGAAGTTTCATCCATAGCCACGACCACGACTTCGACGGGTGGTGGTCGTGTGCCTCGGATTTTAAACAGCGTATCCAAACCTAGTGCTGTTTCCATACCCGTCAGGTAGTCAATGCCGCTACCTAGCAGGAAGGTGATTAGGGCTATGCTGAGTGCGCGTAGGTAGGGGTGATTCATGGTTGGATGTGTTGGCCATCTAATAAACATGGATTGCTAACGTGAATCCACCAAAACAAGTTCAGGATCAGATTCGATTGACTATGTTAATTTCTTTAAATCCCGATAAAAATTCTCACGAGTGCCATAAGCCAATAAGGTGAGCGTATCAGTGTCTTTATTGTACAGATAGGCCAAAAGCATCCGGTTCAAATTAACTTTAAACTTGTAAACACGAACGCCGGAAATATCACCTATCTTTAAATCCCCAGCTTCCGGATTTTTTATTAACCCTTTGACGGCATTATCTAAAATTTCTTTTTCTTGAAAATGTAGCCTTTTAATTGTCCTGGTAAAGTGGCCACTCTGTAATACTTTCATCCGAATTCATATTCGGTGACATCGCCAGCTTCAACTTCTTGTAAGCTGATTAAAACATCTTTTACAAAGCCAATGGGTAAATCAGGGTTTTCTTCTGCTATCTTTCCCAGTCGTGCCCAATGTTCTATTTGCTTGGGTACGGATCTATGCATAGCAATTGCCGTTGCTTTTGCCTCATTAATAAAATCGTCAGATAATTTAATAGTCGCCATAACACCACTCTTTTTAACAATCAAGAAAGGCATTACTGTACAGCAAAAGGTTGTAAAAAGAAACCTATGGAGGCTAATCAACTAAAGTTTGCAGGGTAGTTTCGCACCAGCGAAACGCCATAACAACATAGACGGTTCTGGATAAACACGACAAGAGGTTAAACTTCCTGGAAAATTTCGAGAGAAGTTCATCACAGAGGCTTCTTTTGGTGGATTGCTAAAACAAACCACCTTAGAGTTTATTCCGGTATCTCCTAAAGAACTACGGAACCCCAGCCTTACAAGCTGCACCATTATGATTTTTATTACCCATTTGTAATTATTCAGACCCCCACCTTAAAATTCCTTCTCCTTTGGGATAAGGCTAGGATGAGG
>NZ_FUKJ01000025.1 GCF_900163745.1 Crenothrix polyspora | reverse complement strand
CCCCTCTTTGAAAAAGAGGGGTTAGGGGAGATTTTTTAAATAAATCCCCCTCAATCCCCCTTTTTCAAAGGGGGAAGTGAATACGCTTTTATGGGCTACCGGTTTCCTACAGCGCAGAGCAAGCGATGGAATTCTTTTTTGACGACGTGATAGCATTCGCAGGTGCGAGATTCCAGTCCCGACCGCTCAAGTACCGTGATATGCCCCCGGCGGTAACTGATTAAACTGGCGCGTTGCAAATTTCCGGCCGCTTCCGTGATGCCTTCGCGGCGAACGCCGAGCATACTGGCGATCAATTCCTGGGTCATGGTCAATTCATTCGACGGCAAGCGATCCAGCGTTAACAACAACCAGCGGCACAGTTGCTGCTCTATCGAATGATGCCGGTTGCAGACCGCCGTTTGGGAAATTTGGGTCATTAAGGCCTGCGTGTAACGCAGCAGCAAATTTTGTACTGCGCCCAAGCGCCGCCCCCCGGCGCGATTGAATTCTTCGAGCATCCAGCGCTTTTTCAGTCGGTAAGCGTAGCCCGCCGTTTGCACAGTGGCCAGGCTGGGCGTGGTATTACCGCCCATGAACACGGCAATCCCAACAACACCTTCATTACCTACACCGGCGATTTCGGTGGAGGCACCATTCTCCATAACATAATGCAAAGACACAATGGCTGTGGTCGGGAAATAGACATGTTGCAACGGGCCACTGGATTCATACAGGACATCACCCAGCGGCATCGAGATCAGTTCCAAATGCTCGCAGAGCCGCGCAACTATTTCCGGCGGCAGCGCTGCAAGAAGATGGTTTTGATTCGGATTGTGCTGTGCGGCAATAATAGCAATCATTTCCTTGTTTTTCGAGCATGAAACGACAGGGTGAAAATCAAAAAAAGCAGCGGAAGCCGCGACATTTGCGGCTGTAAAGGCTGCGGTGTTTCTTTATATCATATTATGCCAAAACGAGTAGCTAATATCGGTGCTATTGAGTGGAAATCAGTTTTCTCTACCGTTTTCGGTAAGCATTCACTTACTCCTTTGAAAAAATAAAAGTTTACGAGAGATGAAGGGTAATTTTTTTAAAAAATAGTAACTAAAAAGTCCACGGAAAGCACAAAAAACACGGAAAAGTGTGGATATTTTTTTTTGTGGCTTTTGTGCTTTCCGTGGACAGATAAAACGCTTTATCCTATCTTTGGGACGGGTAACAGGTGAGTGAGACACCACATAGTCAAGTTGCTGTAAATGCCGGGTTGACTGCATAAATTATCCATTCTGCCTCTATGTTCGATACCGTACAGACTGCGGCTAGCTTTATACGTAAAGTGTCTTCAAGGTTTTGGCACAACCTCAATTTTACCTGGGAAGTTAGCTTTTGTTGCTTTAGCTGCTGGGGTAAAACACCTCACTGAAATTAGTCAGGAAAGTTGTATTACATTTCACGCATTAATGGAGATTTACACATGAACGCTTTTACTAAATTTTTATCCGCATTTTTTATGGCGCTGACCTTATTGACTGCCGCAGGTTGTGCATCAACACAAAAACATGAAGGCATGGGCGAGTATGTTGACGACAGTGTCCTCACTGCCAAAGTTAAGGCCGCCATTTTGGATGATCCTGCTTTAAGCGCCGCCGAGATCAACGTTGAAACTTTTAAGGGTGTGGTGCAATTAAGCGGCTTCGTAAATTCCCGTTCCGATATTAACAAGGCAGCCGATATTGCACGCAATATCAGTGGTGTAACTTCTGTCAAGAATGACATGCGTCTTAAATAGAGGAGTCAATCAGCATGAAAACAATAGACAAAGCATCGGATTCGGTACATGACGTGGTCGATAAGATCACCGATGTGAGCAATCAGGCCGCAGATGCGCTTAGCGAAAAAGGTAAGCAACTGAAAAATGCCGAGCAACGCTTAATGAAGGATTGTTGCAGTTATGTTAAGGAAAATCCCGTAACGTCGCTTGGTATTGCAGTGGCATCCGGTTTTTTACTGAGTCGCATATTGAGCGGTCGCTAGGCAATCACATTATGGCTAACCACTTAGCCAGGACAGGTGAAGGCTAACCGTTCGTGGTGATAAGCCATGAGCGGATTAACCGTCCACAGCCCTAATTAACCCCAACGCTGTAGATACAATATGGCGTAAATAGAGAAGAAACCATCATGGAAATGACAGATAAAGCACTTGATTTTGTACATGACACAGGCGATAAGATAGCCAGTGTTACCAGCCAGGCCGCAGAAGCGCTTGGCGAAAAAGGCGAGCAACTGAAAAACGCCGAGCAGCAATTGGTCGATAGTTGTCATGGCTATGTCCGTGACAATCCGCTTACCTCACTGGGTATCGCGGTAGCAGTGGGTTTTGTGCTAAGTCGCGTGTTGAGTGGGCGTTAATCGCCAAACAGTATTAACCGCCGTAGGTGACATACGGCTCAAATAGAGCAGGAAACTATCGTGGACATTAAAGACAAAGCCGCCAATCTGGTACATGAGATTGGCGATAAAGGTAAGCAACTGCAAGAAAGCGAATGTTGCTTAATGAAAAATAGCTGCGGTTACATCAGTAAAAATCCAATCCTGTCGCTAGGTATCGCAGTAGCGTCCGGATTTTTGCTAAGCCGCGTATTAAGTGGCCGTTAGCCCTTACAAACAGTATGGATTCAAACACTAAAAAGGCTGAGGTTGTTGGGCAAGCCGCAGCCCATGACGATCCAGCGAATGCGCCCAGTGTGCTGGATGACGCTCAGGCGTTATGGTCTGAGCTGCGGGGACTCGGCTATGATCATTTACGTCTTGCCGCGCTAGAAACACAGCGAGCCGGTGAGAGTCTGGTGAGCATGGTCATGGCGGCTGTTAATGTAGCCATCCTGTTGATGGCAGCTTGGCTGGGGCTCATGGCGGCGGCGGTGTTGTGGTCGGTCGAAAATAACCTTGTGGCGACGAGTAGCGCCATATTGCTGGCCGTGGTTTTTAATCTGCTACTTGCCCTGATTTTCTGTGGCGTAATACGTCGCAAGCGGCATTATCTGCAATTTCCATCCACTCTCCGCAGTTTTCAGCCCATGCCGTCACAGCAGAATACGGAAAAGCCATGATTACTAACTATTGGGTAAACCGCCAAAAATCTAAATTTCTGACAACGCAGATACGCGGTGCAGAACGGCAGATAGTGATCCGCCAAGACAGGATTGGTGCTTGTACCACGACGCTGATTGAAAAGCTACACCAGCAGATGACGGCTCCCACAACCTTGTGGCTGGCCGGTAGCTTTGGGTTTATTCTGGGCGAACTCACCCGCCGTCAAAGCAAGAAAGTATCGGGCACTCCCGGCGCTACCAATAAATCACGCGCTGCCCAGACATCACCGATAATAACCGCGCTCAAGCTCCTGACATCCATCCAAACCCTCTATACCGCATTACCTATAGCCTGGATGCTAAGAACTTTTCATAAATCCAGGACATCGCCTAAATCGTCCAAACGTCAATCTTCGCCGGTGACAACAGATTCTAGTTCAGAGACTATTGGTAATTCTAATGCCCCCGCTTCTGCTGTCCCACAAAAAAAACGTAGCCATTCTGGCTGATTTATAACCTTTAGCTTTTATGGATGGATAGGGTTTTAAAACGGTAGCTATATTAATGATAGCAATTACAGCGTTTTCATATAGGGTTAATAACGTTAATTTTTACGGCGGAGTACAAACCTAGGTTTGTACTCCATCGAATATAACTAACCGTTACTGAAAATGCTGTAAATACTGAATCTTAGAACAAAGAGTGGAACGTGAAAAAAATAGCAATCATCGGTGGTACCGGTTTAACGCAAATCAGCGACTTAAACAT
>NZ_FUKJ01000052.1 GCF_900163745.1 Crenothrix polyspora | reverse complement strand
CGGCGAGTCAAATATCCAATATTTTACAACATGTCAACAAATTTTCTATGAGAAAGCCGTGGCTGAGTAGTTACCTAAAAAGCCTCGAAAGGTATGGACAGGTTTTTCGTGTCCATACTGTCTACACGCCCCAAGCTAATTTCGCTCATCGCTGAAACCTTGATTGCAACCAAGGATTTAGTGTCTACAATGGAGGTTTTTAAGACTCTATTGCATCACATCATGAAAAAAATTCTCATTACGCTTTTAGCAATTTTCCTGATCTTTGAGGAATGGCTTTGGGATTTACTGACCGCTTTTGGGCACTCGCTAGTCCGGTGGTTAAATCTCAGCAATATCGAACAATGGCTCAGCCAGGCATCGCCAAATATGGCATTGGTGGCATTCAGTATTCCTCTCTTGATTGTTACGCCAATCAATATCGCCGTATTAGAAATGCTGGCAAATGGTTTAATTCTGCAAGCTATTCTGCTGGAAATAGTAGCCAAATTACTGACTACCGTACTGATAGCCAGAGTATTTGCGCTAACCAAGCCACAACTTTTAACCTTTGCATTCCTGAATCTCATTTACAGCACCATCACCCGCTGGCTGCACTGGGCACATCAAAAAATCGCGGAAACGCCTGTCTATCGCTGGTCAAAGCAACTCAAAGCCGAAGCTAAAGCGCGGTTTACGGCCTGGTTTAACTGAAAAGTCTTCATATTTCGGCAAGGCGAACGGATTAACGCTGCACTGGTCGAATCGATAATAAGCCACATTAGATTTTTAAATAATCACTATGAATATCATCGACAGCTGGACGTGGAAAAATTTAGGTAATGCGCTGTTTAGTCCCAAAGCTAAGGACATAGAAGCTAAAATAAATGACGTTAAGCAACGCTTACCGATTCCTGTTTTTTGGTTACTGGGCAAAACACAAGCCGGTAAAACATCGATTATTCGAGCATTAACCGGTAGTGATGCAGCGGAAATTGGCAATGGTTTTCAGCCGTGTACCCAAAGATTGCGCTTTTATGATTTCCCATCGTCCAGCCATCCAATAATGCGCTTTCTGGATACGCGGGGCTTGGGTGAAACGGCTTATCATCCTGGTGAAGATTTGGCCTGGTGTGCCAATCAAGCGCATTTATTAATGGTGGTGCTACGAGCCCTGGATATGAATCAAGTGGAGGTGGTTGATACCGTATTGACCATTCACAAGCAGCATCCGGATTGGCCTATTATCGTAGTACAAACTGCCTTGCACGAAGGCTATGCCAGCGTTGACGAGCATATTCAACCGTATCCTTATCAACAAACGCCCTTTCCACCACAAGTGCCTCATGCTTTGGCACAGGTTTTGTTGCATCAACGCGACTGGTTTAAGTCCGTGCCAGTAAATTTTGTACCGATTGATTTCACGCTGCCCGAAGATGGTTTTGAACCTGTCGGTTACGGGCTGAATGCACTGTGGGATAGCATAGAAAGTGCGTTGCCAGCGGGGGTGATTGGCTTATTACGTGGCACTGAGCACCATAAAGCACTCCTGGATTTTCATGCCAGGCAAGCCCATCCGCATCTTATCGGCTACGCGCTGCTTAATGTGGGTGTGGGGGCCATTCCCCTGGCAGGCTTGCCTTTAGTGGTAGCGGTACAAGCTAAACTGTTTCATAGTATTGCTTCAATTTATGGCCTGGAGTTGACGCGCCGACTGTATACCGAATTTACCAGCCTCATTGGTGTCAGTGTCGGCATAGGCTTATTAGGGCGGGAATTACTGAATTTTATTCCCGTTTATGGCTGGGCAGTGGCGGGCGTTTATTCGGGGGCGATGACTTATGCACTGGGCAAGGCTTTTTGCGTGTATTTGTACGGTGTTAAACGAGGTGCTTTACCCGATCATGCCACATTAAAGCAAGCTTACGACGAAGCCTTTTCTCATGCGCGTCAATTTCTGAAAAATAAGGGAACTTAGTTTATGCCAGCTCAATTTACCCGCTTTGGAATGATGATAACAGTAGTGTTTTTATTGCCCTGGCTGGCGTTAATTGTCTTGGGCGGTTACTGGTTATGGCAACAGGGCTGGCTTCTTCAGGGTGTTGGTGTGTTATCGGCTAATGTTGCGTTGGTCTATGGCTTGTTGCACTGGCGCAGTCATCGCGCCGAACCTTTGTTTATGCAACCCTTTGCAATCCAGCCTAATCCAAACTGGTCGGATAAGGCGCAACAGGCCTGGCAAGAGCTTGCATCATTAAGCGAACGCTGGCAAACAGAAACAGATTTTTTGACGGATTCAACTAAAGCCTTAAAGCTGACCAATGAAGTATTAACACTGGTGGCGCGAAATTTTCATGCCGACTCTACATACCCTATCTTAGAATTTCCACTGCCGTATTTGCTCAAGCTGATTGTGCTGGTCTGTGAGGATATTCAGCACGAAGTATTGGACAAAATTCCCGGTAGCCATGCGGTGCGGGTTGGCGATTTATTACGCGCCAAACAAGCCGTTGACACCTTAACCCATCTTAAATCGATTTTCAATGTTGGCAATTGGCTATTTAACTGGTCGGGTGCGGCGTTGGCCAAAGCACGCAGTTTATTATTCAACAAAGGCATGAATACGGTTACCCATGAAATATCGCAACGCTTGATGAATGCCTATATTAACAAGCTGGGCTATTACGCGATTCAACTCTACAGCGGCCAAATAACCTTGGATGATATTGTCCCCACTGACAGATTAAGCGCTGCATCAAAAGCAGACATTGCCGAAAGCCAAGCACAAAACCAGTCGATAGAGCCGCTTCGTCTGCTGCTTTTAGGCCAGGTCAGTAGCGGTAAATCCAGCTTAATCAACGCGTTGTTTGGCGAAATAAAAAGCGCGGAAGGATTATTGCCCACTACCGCAGAAATTACCCCTTACCTGCTTGAACGTGACGGCTTGCAACAAGCCGTCATACTGGACAGTGCTGGTTATGGTGGTTTAATGCACAATAAGGCTCCCGTAGCATTAAAGCAGGCATGGGATAAAGTCGATGTGATTTTAATGGTGTGTAATGCGACGCAAGCGGCTCGACAAGTCGATGTGCAACAACTGAATGCCATTCGCCATTACTTTCAGGAACAATGCCCAAACCAAGCTTTGCCCGTTATTATCGCGGTGGCTACACATTGTGATCGCTTACGGCCAATCCGTGAATGGCAGCCACCTTACAATATTCAGCAGCCGGATAATGCCAAAGAACACAGTATTCGGCAGGCGTGTGTAGCGATTGCCCAGGATATGAATTTACCACTGGATTGTATTGTTCCTGTTTGTCTTGCCGCTGAAAAACCGGCGTACAATATTGAAGACGGCTTAATGCCCCTGATTCACGACCATCTTAACGCGGCTCAACGGGTGCGTTATTTACGTTGTCTACGGCAGCATCAAGCAGAAAGCTACTGGCAGCAATGGCGCAAGCAGGCCTTGCAAGCTGGGCAAGTTATTTTAAGTTTTAGTGAAAAAGGTAAGGGTAAAAGTTAAGCCAGTTATGAGATACTTCGTTGATTTCTGACAAAATTACCCAGTAGAGATGCAAAATATTGCGTCTCTATACTAATCTACCGTAACTACTTAGCTATCCAAAAGATAGGGTAAAAGGTTCTTATTTGTCCACGGAAATCACAAAAAACACGGAAAAATGTGCGCATTTTCTCGCAAAAAGAAGTATTACCGAAAACTTTTTGTGTCTTTTGTGCCGCTTAAAAGCGCCTACTTTTGGTTTCCGTGGACTGTGTAGTTACAATTTATCGCCATTAACAGTTAACAAGCTACTTTTTATGAGGTAAACCATGTCCAGGGTATTTAAACAAACGTATTACACCGCAGAAGATTATTTAACCCTGGAACGTAATGCACCATACAAAAGTGAATTTCACGACGGTGAAATTTATGCCATGACGGGCGCAAGTCGTCAGCATAATCTGATAGCATTTAATATTGCTGGCGAATTGCGAGATCAGCTCAAAAATCGCCCTTGCGAAGCTTACATCGGTGATATGCGTGTTAAAGCTGCTACGGCACGTAGCTATCATTATCCGGATATTACTGTGGTATGTGGTACACCGCAATTTGAAGATGCGCATGTCGATACCCTGCTCAACCCTACGGTATTGATTGAGGTGCTATCGCCTTCTACCGAAGCGTATGACCGGGGCGGCAAATTTGCGCATTACCGTAAAATTGCCAGCCTTTGCGAATATCTGCTGGTGACGCAAGACCAACCGAGTATTGAACGTTATCTGCGCCAAGGTGACGTTTGGCTATTAACGGAAGCCGTAGAGCTTGATGCTACGGTGTCGCTGGAGAGTATCGGTTGCACGCTTAATCTGCGCGAAGTGTACGACAAAGTTCTGGATGATGCAGATGAAAATTCTGAAGCAGATGAATCCGTTAATTAACATATCGGTTATAAAATGGCAGACCCAAAAGTTTATCTCAACGTACCCTTTGCACAAAAAGATGCTGCAAAAACCCTCGGCGCAAGATGGGATGCCAGCCTTAAAAAATGGTATGTTCCCGCTGATAAGGATATTACGCTGTTTGCACAATGGCAGGCCCAATCCGGCACACGGGAAGCAATCGCAACAACACCCATAAAAAACGCCGCATCAGTTGATAAGGCTTTTTCTGGTGTGATGACTTATGCCATCGATAAAAATTTTGTTGCCTACAGTGGCGATGAACCGCCGTGGGATTGACACTTGTTTTTGCAAACAGTAATCGATTGACTGACTCCCACGCCATAAAATGAACACATTAAAATATCTGATTGGCTATTCGACAACAGTAACGCAGCAAGTACAAAAGCTTATCGATAACGATAAATTGGCTGAGGTTTTGTTGAAAAAATATCCGGTTGCCCATAACATCAAAACGGATAAAGCGCTCTATACCTATACCGTGGACATGAAGAATCAATATCTTCGCCAATCCAATCCGCTCAGTAAAGTCATTTACGATGACAAAATCGATGTGTTGCATCAAGCGTTAGGATTGCATACCTTTGTATCCAGAGTGCAAGGCGGTAACTTGAAAGCAAAAAACGAGATTCGAATAGGCGCAGTCTTTAAAAATGCCCCGCTTGAGTTTTTAAGAATGATTGTTGTGCATGAACTGGCGCATCTAAGAGAAAAACAGCACAACAAGGCGTTTTATAAATTATGTGAGTACATGGAACCCGACTACCCGCAATTGGAATTTGATATGCGACTTTACCTGACGTGTCTCGAACTCGTGGGTAAGCTTTACTAAAAATGAAGATTATTCGATTCGAATTTAAACGAGGTTGCTGGATTACCAAGAAGGATGATTTAGTACAGAAATTCGGCTTGATTAGCACGAATAATCACATGGTGCGACCGAACAAAGATCAAAAATATAAGTAAACGCATATTGCCTACCCTCTAGTTAGAGAATAGGCAACACGCTACGCTAAACACTAGGAAGAAATTGAGTTACTCAATTGATTCCTGAGTATTTAAAACGCTATTTTACTCACCAATCTTTTTTGCAGGAAGGTCTTTTATCGTATGGTTTGCAATCATCGCCGCCCGCTGGTGGAGGTGTTACTACTGGTGCTGCTGGTTCAACGCAAATCAGATGAAGGTCGCCGAGTTCAAACCATTTGCCATTCACTTTCACTTTGTCAGACTTAGCCTCTTCCTTTGGCTTTAATTTGCCCCATTGATCCCAACTACCGTGATTCTTGACAGGTTTTGCTTTGAAACAATACTCGTAGCTAGGTGCTGGCTTAGGAGGATGGAATGAATCATCTGGACAAGAACCGCCATAACCAGGTTTATCAAGTACAGTTGCCTGAGCGGCACTGGCAGCAAATAAACCAACAATTAAAGCGGATAGTAAAGTTTTAGTATTCATAATATATCTCCAAAAAGTTGTTTTTGAGTTAAGGCACGTTTTTAAAGTGCAGGTGGTTTACCAAACGTATCGCCTAGCTCTGGCTGAGAACAATATAAGATTCCGCACGACTTATAGATTACTGAATACACTTTAAATTAACAATGATGCACCTGCATCATTTTTTCAAAAATGTCAATGTTTTGTCTCAGAATTTAGCCAGCCTTTTTCTTCTGCTGTTTTCAATGCCGCGTACCTACAATGCACATCCATAACGACAAGAATATGCTGAAACTCGTTTCGGATAGTCGCAGGCGAACGATTTAAATAATCGGCAATTTTTTTGGTATCCGTGGTTTTAAGGGTAAGGCAGGCTTCCATGAGTCTGCACAGGGCGGGTGTAAGTGGATTATTGTTTGCGTTCATATACAACTCTCTAGTAATGCGTGATGCTCGGTGAACATTCACCTCACCCTTGAAAAAGAGGGTTTTAGGGCGATTTATTTAAATGGTTTCCCTTTGGATACCAACCTCTCTTTTTTAAAAAGAGGATTGAAAAATTACGAGGCTACTAACCGCAATCCGATATATGTCATGCCTACTGTAAATCATTAGGCTGAGTTGATGCTTTTAAGAAAATAGCGACATAACTAAATAGTTAGCATTTTTTAGGCCATATTTAAAAAACTGGTATTTTTTAACACGCATTATTGTTGCAAAATAGAGGTACATTGTTTTTTAATAAATTGATTTAAAACAATTATTTGCTGCTATTTTTTATCAAAGCTAACTGATTATTAATATGTTTTATTTTCTCATCCTCTCACAAACCCAATAGGAATTACTTATCATTTGCATTTGTGCAAATAAAAATGACAGCTGGCGTTAAAGTGCTTTTCGTCATATTGCTTAAAACCCAGCCGGTAAAGCAGGTTGCAGATAGTTTTTTGTACAATGTCTAGCTTAATTTAGATAGGTATGTACGCTTTCTCTTACATCCATCCCCAGTGGATTGCCAATCAAATGGCCTGCATGTCATTTACTTGTCTCAATTTAAGCATTGTAAAATTAGTTGACTCACAACAGCCGTAGGTGAAGAAAGTTAGACCGTTCGTCGTGAGCTTGCTGAACCATGAGGGACTTAATGAATAGCAAAATAACTCCCCGTCAACTATTGGCGGTTATCGCTAGTGCCCTAAATCATTATAAATATTCAATTGAGTGTTAGAATAACCGCCAGCATCCATGCGTCAGCGACTCTTGTTCTAATGAGTTTATCTACGCATTGTTAACATACACACAGCACATACGGGGGCATTATGCAGAAATTAAAGTTATTACCCGCGTTGATTGGAGCAACACTGGTTCTTGCGGTCGTTCTGGTTGTCGCCTTTCATTTCATATTTTTGGATTTATTTGTTGATTTATGGTGGTTTCAATCATTAAAGCTGGAAGGCTATTTTTGGTTACGGCTGCTGTACAAATACTTTTTGTCCGGCGGTGTTACGCTGGCTTTTTTTGTTATTTTCTTTTTCCATTTCTGGGTCGCCTCCTCGTATTTGGGTTTGAATCCACGCGAAGAAGTTATCAACAGCTTTACCAAAAACCAGCGCTTTCAACGCTTTGCAGATGCCTTTATGTATGGCTCGGCAAAAATATATACGCCTATCGCCCTGATACTGGCCATCTTTATAGCCATTCCGTTTTATAACCAATGGGAACAGTCTTTACTGTATTTTTTTGGTAGTCCGTCTGGCGTTAAAGAATCGGTTTATGGCAACGATGTCAGCTTTTACATGCTGTCTTATCCTGTTTACTCGCTTATACAACAGGAACTGTTGATAACAGCGACATTAATATTCTTTATGGTAGGGATCTTGTATTGGCTGGAACATATCTTTGTGCCGGATCAAAGCAGGGAATTTCATCTGGGTGCAAAAATCCATCTCACCATTTTGATGATTTTTGTGGTGATTTTTGTGGTGTGGGGATTTTTGCTGCAACGTTTTGGGCTGCTGTATACCGATAGCCACGAACCCATATTTTATGGCCCAGGTGTCGTGGAGATTCGTTACCAGTTGCCTTTGATCTGGTTAGGTATTGCGTCTTTTCTGGCTACGGCGGTTACGGCAAGTTTGTATATTTTCTCAGACAAGCACCGCATTAAAACTCCGCTATTCATATCATCGGCGCTTTTTGTCGGTATTTTGGTGTTACCGCAAATAGACTTTATCCCCGATACGATTCAGGAATTTATTGTTGACCCTAATCCGGTTAGGGCAGAAAAACCCTTCATTCAACATAATATTGATGCCACGTTAAATGCTTATGATCTAAACAACATTAAAACCGTTGATCTCTCCATCAAGCTGAATGCCGCTCCAGATATTGAAAAGTGGAGTACACAAGAGCGTTTTGAAAATATCCCGGTGTGGGATAGAGAATTTCTGCTGAACAGTTATCAGCAATTACAGGGAATCAGGCCTTATTATAATTTTTTATCGGTTGACGAAGACCAATACTCTATTCTCAACCATGTCCGGCAGGTCAATTTGGCTGCCAGGGAGATCAACATTGCAAAGCTGCCATCCGAAGCGCAAAACTGGGAAAATGCACACTTGCGTTATACACACGGTTATGGCGCTGTGGCTACGCCTGCGGCACAAGATGCCGCCAACCCCTTAGTCTGGTATTTGCGTGATCTCAATATGCACTCAGATGTGGGTTTTAATGTTAAGCACCCCGATATTTACTACGGCGAAGGCAAGTACGATTACGCTATTGTGCCTAATAACCTGAAGATAATGGGTATTTCTGGGACGCAGCCTGTCGCGGCAGACAGCTATCACGGCAAGGGCGGCATTCCCATTCCGTCTTATTTTAGAAAAGCTTTATTAGCCTTTTACCTCCAAGATAAAAATATATTTTTCTCAACCAATGTCTCTACGCAGAGCAAAGTTAAAATAATCCGGAACATCAAAAAACGTATCGGTAAGTTGACACCATTTTTACATTTGGACAAAGATCCTTATCTGGTTATAACCCAAGACCGATTTTACTGGATACAGGATGCTTACACGCTATCTAAATATTATCCGGTTTCAAAACCAACTAATGACAGTTTTTTCCCCGCCATAAAAAAATTCAACTATATCCGCAATTCGGTAAAAATAGTGGTTGATGCCTTCGATGGCGATGTCGACTATTACATTTCTGATCCGTCCGATAGCCTGATTCAGGCCTATAGCAATGCGTATCCTGGACTGTTTAAAAATCTTCAGGAGATGCCCGAAGAATTGCGCAAACATTTGCGTTATCCGCGTGATTTGTATTATCTACAAATGGAGATTTTTGCCAAATACCATCAGCAAAGTCCGGAATTATTCTACGAACAAGCTGAAACCTGGACACTGGCCAATGTTAATAAAAAAGATGTATTGCCGTATTACCAGACAGTCAATTTTGGTAACTGTAATAACAAGGAAGAATTTGTCCTGATTAATCCGATGACCCCGATTAACCGTAACAATCTCAGTATGATAGGTGCAGCCGGTGTACAGGATCAGTCGACATGCAGCGCGGCGTATAAACCCGGTATTACCGTCTATAAATTTAGTAAGGATGTGCAGGTCAATGGCCCTGCTCAGGTTGAAGCCTTGATTAATCAAAGTCCGGAAATTTCTGCGCAATTTACCTTGTGGGGACAATACGGCTCTACCGTTGAGATGGGGCGCATGATTATTCTACCGATGGGTAACAGCATCCTTTACGTGCAGCCGGTGTATTTAACCTCTACCAAAACCAAAATACCGGAGCTGTCCAGAGTGATCGTCTCCATTGGTAATGAAGTGGTTATGGACACGACCTTGTGGTCGGCGTTTAAGCGTTTAAAACAGACTTATCTTAAAGATGCCGCAGAAAGCATAGGCCCAGGTACGTCCAGAGCCATTGTCGAACCGACCAGCAAATAGTTGTAGAGGGGTAAATAAGCATTTGCCCCTGCTCTCAATATTTTCAAAAAACAGTGATATTTCTGTTTTCTGTCATTACAATGTCAGCTCATATTTTATTTTCATAGGGTACACTCACTATGGCACGTTCTGCTACCTACCAGATCCGAATCGATGAACAGGATAAAACGGAAACCTTCGCCATCCTTCATGATCTTGGGATTACCCCCGCACAGGCGGTGAAAATGTTCTTTGCACAGGTACGAAGAACGCATTCTATTCCCTTTCCCATTGAATATACGCCAAATGCAAAGACGGCAAAATTGCTTCTCGAAAACCAAGAATACTCGAAAGGATTCGATAATCTGGAGGATTTATTTGCTGATCTTGAGCGTTAATGCGAGAGGTTATTTATAAAAAAGCGTTCAAAAAGCAGTACAAGCTCATGCAACTGCGAGGAAAAGAAATGAGCAAGCTCAAACAGGTGATTACTTTGCTGGCACACGACGCGCCACTTGCACCTGCCTATCGAGATCATGCGCTTTCGGGGGATTTTGCGGGTTTTCGTGATCTTCATATCGAGCCTGATTGGCTTCTGTTGTATCAAAAAAAGGAAGCAAAAGATTTTCCAGAAGGCAGGGCAACCGCATATAAATTAAGTTAAAAATCAAGGATACTATTCGTTTTCTACAGAACGGTATCCATAATGAATGGTTTAATAGAGGCATTTTCAAATCTTGAAGATCCCAGGGTAGATCGGCACAAAATACATAAATTGATCGACATCATTGTGTTAACAATTTGTGCGGTAATAAGCGGAGCAGAAGGTTGGGAAGCTATTGAAACATTTGGAAAAACAAAAAAAGATTGGTTACAAAAGTT
>NZ_FUKJ01000258.1 GCF_900163745.1 Crenothrix polyspora | reverse complement strand
AGGCAAGGCATTGCCGGCCCTTTCTTCCACGCATCCGGTAAAATCGCTGTCCAGGCCGTAACCATAAACAACAAACTTATCGACAACACCAGTGGCTATGGCATTGCCGATAATTTTTTTAACCTTGCTGGGAAAGGCGCTGTCGATACCATTGCCACTGTTGGCGATGGTGATTTCAACGGCATGTTTTCCTTGCTTAATGGGCAAGCTTGTTGAAAAAGCGGTTGTGCTGGCAAGCAATGTCGTTACCAATACTACAAAACGGGCAAAAGTTTTCATTATTCTCCCCTTAAAAAAATAGTAAGGTGGACATTTTACTTGTGCAAATTATCCACCTTACGGGCTTATGGGCATGGAAAGCCGTTGCAAGTAACCCATTGTCCATTAATACGACACCTATTTGCTAAAGCCATTATTTTGACGGCTGCGTTTTTTTCGGGCGTTGCAAGTAAACCAAGCGCCTGGGGGTTTTGTTCTTCGGGAATTTTGAAATTAACGTCAATATAATCCATCGGATTAAAATTTTGCAAAGATTCAGAGCCAGCTTCAACACCGTTATGTAAATAGGGAATTACCTCGCCATTTTTCCCAAAGGCGACAATAAAACAAAGATCGTCACCAAGAATTTCTTCTGTGGCTGCTTTACTTAAGATACTGATATTATTAGACATCACTTTTCTCCTGGTTAGATTGTTTATTTAAAAATTAAGTGTTATACGCCCAAAGACCATACGTTCTGGCAAAAAATCGGGTGTACGTTCTTCGTTCATTTGATAATCTCGATCTCGGTACTTGAAGTTAGTATCAAACAAGTTTTTGGCCTCAAAACTGATTAAGCCATATTGTTTTGGAAATCGATAACCAACTGCCGCATCGACCAGATAAAAACTGCTGTTAAAGTCAGCCGTCTGATCCGCTAGTTTAGCTTTTTGATTGATATAAGTCCCTTTTAACGTCGCAAAAAAACCGACCGGGTGAAAAAAACGTATTTCCGTTGGAATATACACTGTTTCAACATATCGAGGAAAATCAATAAGAAAATTTTTGTTTTCATCGCCCCGATAATTTTCGAAGCGAAACTCCGAATTAAACGCCCAATGATTAAACGGTGTCCAGTTGAAATAGACTCTATATAATTCTTCTCTGGGTTTTTGGGATGGGAGGTCAACATTAGGCATTCTTAAATCGCGTTTATACGCTTCAACTCCCGCGTAGATGTTTTTATAGAAATGGGTGTCCATGCCCACGCCGTATTGCCATGCTACCGTCCCATTAGTATCATCAAAAAACTGGTTAAATCCGGCAATTTGTGTTGGCTGGAGCATATTGTTAGCGATAATCGCCGATTTAACGGATTTGAACCCTGCTGCTCTAAACGTTAAAGAGTCAGTCGCTTTCCACAGCAAGCCGAACTTTGGATTCAATTCATTAAGGTTGGCATTGACCACATCAGTCTTGGCATCCCTGTCCCTATAATGATCAAAAGATAACCCCGTCGTTATCGTAAGATTGTTAAACAATTTATAATTCGAGTACAAATAGCCAAAATATTGGGTTCTACTGTAAACGGTAAAGTTCTGGAATAAGAATGGTGGCTTTGGAGGAAAAGTAAAATTACTATCGCTTTCAGCACGGTAGATACCCCCCCCCGCAACAACGTTCAGATTATCGTTATGAAACAAATATTGTGATTCAGCATCGTAGCTTTTTGATTTTACATTGCTATGCGAGTTGCCATTTTGATCTTCCTCACGATTTGCATGGATGAATGAAAACAACACATCCGAGTGCTGTGCTGGAGTAACCTTGACACCCAATCGGTAGGTGTCTTGATCCAACTGACGGCGAAATAATGGCTTAATACCTTCAGGATTCCCTCTAAGCTGTAAATCACCATGTTCCGTTTCACGGTGGCGATATTCAGCTTGCACATTGACAGCTGGAGAAATCTCGTATTGTGCAAAGGCATTATATATATTGTGTTTCAAATCATTATTTATTCGGAAACCGTCAGTATCATAATGAAGCTGTCCGAAACTAAATGACAATTTATTGACTATTCCCGACAATGCCGCTTCGTCGCCTAGAGTATTATTCGAACCATAAACACCCGTCGTAGTAAACCGTAAACCATTGCGTTCGAATAAGCGGTTATATTCGTTGAAAGATGTTTCATTTGGACCTATTCCCTTAATAATATTCAAGTCGCTGTAAGCCAAACTGGGCTGGATGGGATTATAGTTGAGTGGCTGCAATAATTGCGACTGTAAATGTTCACTGGCGCGGGCTATTTCATGGCGCGGTTTGGTTGCATAACTGTCGGATAACAAACGATGCGCCGAGTAGTTACTTGGATCTGTAATGAGTGACTTCATAGCCAATCTGTTGGCAACATCATCAAAACCCAAACTGTTATAAATTCGTCCTAAACCGGCTTGTCGAGCCGCCTTATCTTTATCCAATAATAAATTGGAGCGATAAACCCCCCGATTGTCATTCAATTCAATCGCCTTCTGCATATCATGCAAAGCCTCAACCGGACGATTGGTGGTTTGTTTAAGGATGGCATCGTAAAACCAGGGCGTTGGATCTTTGCCATCCATCGTTTTGGCGATGTCAAACTCCTTACCGGCGAAGTCCTTATTCCTCAGCTCATAGAACGATTTGCCCAAATAACTGCGCAAAATGGAATTATTAGGATCAAGGTTGACGGCAATTTCCAAATCACCCTTGCCGTCTTCAAGCTGGCCTTGTCTAATTTTTGCCAAACCCAAGCCCAATCGGGCGATAGGATCGGATGAGTCGAGTGCTATGGCCTGCTCAAAAGCGGCTTTTCCGGTAGCAATATTATTTTCGGCAAGATCGGCAAAGCCTTTTATGGTGTGAATTCTGCCCAGATGTGGATTCAGTGCCTGTGCTTTTTGGGCAGATTGCAATGCCGCATCACGGTCACCGACGGAAAGCTGTAGCTCGGAAAGCCGTGCCCATGCCAATGCGTTGCTGGGCGCTAATTGAGTGGCTTCCTGGGCGGCTTTTAAAGCGTCTTCAACCTTAAACTGCGACTGGTAGGCATACGACAAGGCGATCTGGGCAACATCGGATTGTGGATTTAGCGCGACAGCTTTACGCGCCTGATCCAATGCCAGCTGATGCTGATTTTGGGCAACGGCAATAATGGCCTGCAGAGCCACTGCGGTACTGTTGTTCGGTTCCAGCTTAAGGGCTTTGTTGATAAGTGGCTGCGCTTCATC